>NZ_LNHZ01000069.1:0-358 GCF_001463265.1 Citrobacter sp. 50677481 | reverse complement strand
TTCGGCGTGAACTCAATTTCGCTGTATGGTTTCTGAGTATTCTCAGGAACCACCTTCGCGTTGTTGGTAAAACCTGTCTGCTGCACCCAGAAAATAGCCGGGGAGGAAGTGCGGCCAGGTGCAATCAGATCACGGATAAACAGGCGCTGCTTCGGTGCAGTATCGATACCCGGCAGGCGCTGCGGTTCCACAACCCCTTCAGGAACATCCGCAGAAGTCAAAGCAGCCTTCACAGGGATGCTGATACGTTTGCCACCTTCAACACCGGCAGCAAAAGTTTTCAGCGCTTCAGCAGAGATCACCTGCTGACCGATTGATTCCACAACCTGTTTCGCGTTTGCCAGCGGCATCTGGGCAA
>NZ_LNHZ01000068.1:0-3445 GCF_001463265.1 Citrobacter sp. 50677481 | reverse complement strand
TCGTACGAAAGTACGGGCTTTTTTTTGCCTATTGCACACTCCGGGGGATGAGAACCCCCGACCGGGGTCGACAACGGGCGCAGCCCGTTGGACAGACCGGACGCGCAGCGAACGGGCTGCCCGCAGGGCGAGCGAAGCGAGTCAATCCCCCCCTCACCGCCATATTTAAGAAAGAGCCCGTACGAAAGTACGGGCTTTTTTTTGCATATTGCCCACATCAAAATCCTGCTTTATTGCTGCGCCTATCATCAAGGCTACCCCGAAAAATGACATTCCTACTCAGAGCTCCATCATCTTTTCGTGGGAAAGATCATACAACCTGAAGATACCTGCCAAGGATCCTTAAAACCTCAAGTTTGTTTATAAATGGTTTACTTCCTATCCCTCTATACTATGGAAAATTCTTAGAAAGGTAGATATGAAATGCTTCTTCAAACGGAAAATAGCATCGTTTTTGAGATGTAGAGCAATCCTTTTTCTTTTGGGTTGAGAAGGATAATCTGGCGCACGCCTGCTACATATTGCGGCCCAGGACTGAATCACAGAAAATTATTTTTTAACATTCATGCTATTTCTGGAACTTAAGTTTCAAAAGTATTAATGGATACCAAGAAAAGGAAAGAATTTAATTTTAATTACACAAATAAATAACATAAACCCCAAAATGGTTATGAAAAAATAAAGGATAATTAAAAAAGATTGAATCATGCGTCATATCTCTAAATGTGGTTTATAATACTGTGTGATGAATTAAGCTCAGCACCAAAACCCATAAAATTCCTGAGTTTTGGTTTTTAAATTCAAAAATGCACTAGCCGTAAATATTGAAATATATATTCGGGTCATTATTATGTCTTACACCGATAAGCGTAGTTAATTTTTCGGTATGCCGGGGAAACCATGAGCAGGCACAAATTTGATAGCTGTCTTGTTTTTTTACAGCTTATGCCACAAAAAAAGGCTGCGGCCTTGTTATGTTTTTTTACTTTAACAACTTTAAGGAGGATGATTGTCACAAAGAGGTGCCGAGAGTGCAAAGAGTAATAGCAAACCATGAAAGAATTATATCTTCTCTAAGTGGATATACCAGATTGGCTAATCCAGACAACATCATTCGAGGTAAACGACGCTATAGTTTGAGCTATGAATGCTCACGTAGAGTATTTTTCATCATGGAAGGTGACTTTCTATTAAAAATAAGAGTTAAAGATGAAGAAAAAATGCTAAATATCTTAACTGCACCTTATGTATTCGATGTTACCCCGGCACTTGACACTCTTCCTCTTTATCTTGAACGAGTGGATTACGGCAAAATTCATTCAATGAGTTATGAGCATTTTTGGCAATTAGTCCATGAAAAAGATCTTATTAATGAAACCATGTCAATTATTTCCGCTCATTATTCTGATCTTATAAATTATATCATGACAGGTAAAAGCTGTTCTTATGAAGAAGTCATTTCGCTGATTGAACGGTGGCAAAAGTTGCCCTTACATCTTAAAAAACGCTTTTCCGTACTTTACCTTATTGAGAATAGCTCCTGGCTTTCAAAAAGTTCAATCAGCAGGGTTTTGAAAGAATTAAAAGATCGTGGCGTACTTAAACTTGACAATGGCCGATTCCATAGTGGGGATAGTTTAAAACCTTTTTGATAACATTTACTGAGAAAATATTACCTCATGCACAATCATACTAATATTCGCATTTTATTATGTGATAGTAATTATTACTTCATCTCTGGGGTGGTAGCACTAATCAAAACCATACTCGGTTCAAATAAAAATATCACTATCAACGGAGATATATCTATTCCTGGCATACAAGAAGCGGACATTATTATCATGAACTCTCCGCCCACTCTGCCATGCATCTGTCTTACAAATTTTCATTTTCGACAGTGCCACTGTCTTGTTATTGCGCTTGCTAACAGACATTCGCACCATCGTTTCGCCTTGAATGCTTCATGCTTCCGAGGTGCTCTTTTACTTCATCATAATGAGACAGTCGAGGAGATTCAAAAACGACTGGAGCAAAAAATCAAGGCTTCAAATGCAGGTTACTATTCTTTCTCTTCTGAGGACTGTCAGGACTGTTGTCACTGCCGGTTATCAAAAAAACAGTTGCAGTTGGTTGAATATATGAGACAAGGATATAGCTTTCAGCGGATGGCAAAAATGATGAATGTCTCTGTAAAGACAATATACGGTCATAAAAATCGAATAATGGAGAAATTAGGAATAAAAGGGAATGCACGGCTGTGTAATTTTATTAACTCAACCGAACAACATAAATTTATTGCAGACATCTCTCAAATAGAAAAGTTTATCAATACTTCTTAAAATAAATTTTACATGTATAGCAATCACCACTCCAAGTTTACTCTTAGCCAGCATAAAAACTCATCAATACAACAACTAAAGGAATAACATATGTCTATAACTTTAATAGTTAAGCGTGTCGAAGGAATGCAACTTACCAGGTATGTATTAGACCAGCGACAACCGCTGATATTAGAGGCGCCTCCCCCTGGAACTTACTTTGAATTACAAAACAGCACAGGCGTAACTATTAAATCCTTTAAGGCACAGAAGGCAGATGACGCCACAAAACTACTTATTGCCGATGAAAACGGCGTTAATTATGAAGTGATGCTGAAAAATATCAGTCCAGAAGAGATCCCACCAATTAGCACCACGGGGACAAATGGAAGTTATACCTATGCTCTGGATCCCAGCACAGGCATATATACCCTTCCAGGATTCGCGGAAGAGGACACATTACCTTTGGACAATACAAGCCTGCTTCTTGGTGTCGGCGCTGTCGCATTGGGCGTTCTCTCGGCTGGCGTTGGGCTTGCCCAGCGCTCAAACCACCAGTCACACGGCAACGACGAATCGCCCATCATCACTGATAGTGGCGAAAATGCAACACCAACCACTGACACGAACACCCCGCCATTTATGACCGACGATGAGGGCAACCCCATCGCCGACGGCGCCACCACCAGTGACAACACCCCGACCTTCGGCGGCAGCGGTGAGCAGCCGGGCGCGCAGGTGGTTATCCGGGACGGCGACACCGTCATCGGCGAAGCCGTCGTCGACGACCAGGGCAACTGGTCCGTCACCCCGGAGCAGCCGCTGGCCGACGGCGGACACACCATCACCACCGAAATCACCCGTCCGGACGGTTCGCAGACCAGCAGCGACACCTCTCTGGTTGTTGATACCAGCGCTGAACCGCAACCTGAACCAGAACCGCAACCTGAACCAGAACCGCAACCTGAACCAGAACCGGAACCTGAACCGGAGCCACAGCCAGAACCCGAACCGCAACCTGAACCAGAACCGCAACCTGAACCAGAACCGCAACCTGAACCAGAACCGCAACCTGAACCAGAACCGGAACCTGAACCGGAACCGGAGCCACAGCCAGAACCCGAACC
>NZ_LNHZ01000067.1:0-276 GCF_001463265.1 Citrobacter sp. 50677481 | reverse complement strand
AGCGCTTCTGCACTTTGTGCAACCAGCGCGGCAGTCACCATGTTCAACGCCACGCGTGGAACCGCCGACCATGCGGAGCCGGATTGTGTCGGTCCTGTGTATACGCTGACCAGCGCTAATTCGGTATCGCTTTCCACTGATATAACAGGCAGGGTATATGGCACTCCGCCGACCGTAACAACGATAAAATCGCCGGCGGCCAGTTCCGTTGCAAATGAAGTACCGATACCAGTCACAATGACAGAGTTATTGGTCAGGGTTAAAGTTACTGCGGAC
>NZ_LNHZ01000066.1:0-559 GCF_001463265.1 Citrobacter sp. 50677481 | reverse complement strand
CATTGCTGACGCTGGCCTCCACGCGGGCGCTGCCGTCGGTCAGGGTCGCCAGATCCGCTGCCGGGACGACCAGCGTCCATGCTCCGTTACTGTCAACGCTGGCGGTGTACGTTTTGCCGCCAAAGGTGACGGTGACGTTCTGGCCGGCTTCCACGTTTGTGGTGGTGCCGGAGAGCGTCAGGTCCGCGCCCTGCTCGGCGGCGTTGATCACGTCGTCGGCGGTCACGCTGTTAATGGTCACCACCGGTGCGGCGGTGTTGACGTTCACATCGTGGGTGGCCGAGCCGCTGTTGCCTGCCGCGTCGGTCACGGTCACTGACACAGTGGTGGTGCCGTCGTTCAGGGCGGTGATATCTGCCGCCGGAACGCCGACGCTCCAGTTGCCGGATGCATCCACCACCGTGGTGTAGGTTTTGTTGTTAATGGTGACGACGACCGCATCACCCGCCGCCGCACCGCTGACGGCGCCGCTGACCAGCTGCGTCTGGCCGTGTTCGGCGCTGTTGATGATGTCGTCCGTCGCCACGGTGTTGATGGTCACCACCGGCGCGGCAGTGTC
>NZ_LNHZ01000065.1:0-1091 GCF_001463265.1 Citrobacter sp. 50677481 | reverse complement strand
AGAACTTTAGCAACCACGCCCGCACCTACAGTACGGCCGCCTTCACGGATTGCGAAACGCAGACCGTCGTCCATCGCGATCGGGTGGATCAGGGTAACAACCATTTTGATGTTGTCGCCCGGCATTACCATCTCTACGCCTTCCGGCAGTTCGATGGTGCCAGTCACGTCAGTTGTACGGAAGTAGAACTGCGGACGGTAGCCTTTGAAGAACGGAGTATGACGGCCGCCTTCGTCTTTGGACAGAATATACACTTCAGATTCGAACTTGGTGTGCGGCTTGATGGTGCCCGGCTTCGCCAGTACCTGACCACGTTCGATTTCTTCACGTTTGATACCACGCAGCAGAACACCTACGTTCTCACCCGCACGGCCTTCGTCCAGCAGTTTGCGGAACATCTCAACGCCAGTACAGGTAGACTTCGCAGTCTCTTTGATACCAACGATTTCAACTTCTTCGCCCACTTTGATGATACCGCGCTCTACACGACCGGTAACAACGGTACCACGACCGGAGATGGAGAATACGTCTTCGATCGGCAGCAGGAACGGCTTGTCAATCGCACGCTCTGGTTCCGGAATGTAAGAATCCAGGAAGCCAGCCAGTTCGATGATTTTCGCTTCCCACTCTGCGTCGCCTTCCAGCGCTTTCAGAGCTGAACCACGAACGATCGGCGTGTCGTCGCCCGGGAAATCGTACTGAGACAGCAGTTCACGAACTTCCATCTCTACCAGTTCCAGCAGCTCTTCGTCATCAACCATGTCGCATTTGTTCAGGAACACGATGATGTACGGAACGCCTACCTGACGACCCAGCAGGATGTGCTCACGGGTCTGCGGCATCGGGCCATCAGTCGCGGCAACAACCAGGATCGCGCCGTCCATCTGCGCAGCACCGGTGATCATGTTTTTAACATAGTCGGCGTGGCCCGGGCAGTCTACGTGTGCGTAGTGACGGGTCGGGGTATCGTATTCAACGTGAGAGGTGTTGATGGTGATACCACGCGCTTTTTCTTCCGGCGCGTTATCGATCTGGTCGAATGCGCGAGCAGCACCGCCGTAGGTTTTAGCCAGTACGGTAGTGATTGCAGC
>NZ_LNHZ01000064.1:0-123031 GCF_001463265.1 Citrobacter sp. 50677481 | reverse complement strand
ATTTCGGGCTGACAAGAGGAAATTTAAAATAATTTTTCGACTGCCTGATATTTACCCAAATTGGCGTTAAACCGACAGTTTTTCAAGCGACTCAAAGCCATAACGCTGTAAAACGGGTAAAAGTTGTTCAGTCTCTGCTGTCAGCGCCATGCAATAAGCAACATTCGCGTCCGTCGATTTCGCATCCGGCGCTTCATGCTCCAGTAGCCAGGCAGTGCGCCGTGCAATCGCCGCACCGGAGTCCACCAGCCGCGTCCCTTCCGGCAAAACGCGCAGGAGTTCTTCTTTTAGTAATGGGAAGTGCGTACAGCCGAGCACTACCGTGTCGGGAGGCTCTGGCATACGCAGCCAGGGACGCAGGATCCGCTGCAGTTCCTCCAGCGGAACAGGCTCACCGTGCAGTTTCGCTTCAGCCAGTTCCACCAGCTCAGCAGAACCCAGCATCGCGATCTGGCATTCATTAGCAAAACGCGCGATCAGCTCATGGGTATAGGGCCGTTTTACGGTACCGCGCGTCGCCAGCAGCCCCACAATGCCATTGGCCGTTAAGCGCGCCGCCGGTTTAATGGCCGGAACGACCCCCACCACGGGAAAAGCAAATTTCTCACGCAGCGCGGGAAGCGAGACGGTACTGGCCGTATTGCAGGCAATCACCGCCAGAGAAAGGGGATAGCGCTGCTGAACGGCGGTCACTATCTCGACGACGCGCTCAACAATAAACTCTTCGCTTTTCTCTCCATAAGGAAAAGCGACGTTATCGAAAGCGTATATATAGTGGAGATCCGGCAGGAGGCGCCGAATCTCGTCATAGACCGACAACCCACCGACACCGGAATCAAAAACCAGCACGGTGGGGCGTGGATCAGAAGGTGTAGCTGCCAGACAAGGTGTATTCCCGTCCTGCAGTTTGGTAGCCATAAACTGTCTCGTAATCTTTATCGAACAGGTTGGCTATTTTACCACGAACTGTGAGGTGTGAGGTGACAGGATATGAAAGTCCGATATCCCACACGCTCAGCCCGCCCATTTTTATCTTACGGGAATTATCGTAATCATAATCATAGCGCTCGCCAATGTATTGGTACGTCACATCCCATCCCAGGTCATACACCTCGCCACTCAGCTCATACTTCACCTGCTGTTTTGCACGCCGGTAGAGCCGCTGATCGGTTTCATCATCGCGCGGGTCAACATATTGTAACGTTACGCGATGATCGACCGGCCCCGTCGTGATATTACCTGTCCACTCCAGGCCTTTAATGGTCGCGGACTTCACGTTGAAGTAGGTGTTATTGTTGTAATCGATCAGGTTCTGGATTTTGTAATGATAGGTCGACAAACGCCAGTCCAGCGGTCCGGTCACCCCCCTCTAATCCGGCTTCCCACTGTTTAGACTCTTCCGGTTTCAGATTCGGGTTGGACGCGATACCAAAGCGCTCAGCGCCAAACTGCTGACCAAGCGAAGGCGCGAGGAAACCCGTACCGTAGGAAAGCGTCACTTTATAATTGTCGATAAACTGCCAGCCGGCTGCCGTTTGCCAGGTGCCGTGCCAGCCAAACTGATCGTCATGATCTTCACGACCCGACGCTTCCAGGGTCACGCTGTCGATCTGCTGCTGCCCGGTCAGATAAAGCCCGGTGTTATCGCGCTTGTAGTTGTCGGTTCCGGAAGCGCCAAAGGACATCAGTTTTTCCTGCTTCCAGTCAACCCCCGCGCTGACCGCGCCATGACCGACGATCACGTTATTTCCCCACTGGATATAGCGCTGTTCCATATCATCCAGGGTGTATCCCGTAGCGTAGCGCCCGGTCTGACTGCTGTAGTTGTAGTCCTTAATGCGCTGGTAGTTGGCCACCAGTTGTGACGAGTAGATCCCGGAATTGAAACGCAGCCCGGTATCCCATGACTGGGTGTAATTCTGATGCTCATCGTTTCCGCCGTCGTATCCCCAGTTGCCCTGGTCATAATCGGCATTGCTGGCATAGCCGTAGCCGCGGAAGTAGCCATCAAAATTATCGTTAAATTTATGTTCGACGCCGCCCCAGAACAGTTTGTTACGGTAACCGTCGCGATCGCCGTCGCCGCTATAGCTGGAGCGCGGCTGCACGTCGAAGCCTTTGGTGGATTGGTAAGCACCCGCTGCCGTCAACACCGTATCACCGAAACGCTGACGCCATGTGCCGTCATACTGTTGGTAACTGTTCGAACCGACGCCCGCGTTAATTTGCGCGCGCTCATCACCCGCCATGGTGATGATATTTACCACACCGCCAATCGCCCCTGAGCCATATATCGCCGAGCGCGGTCCCCGAATATATTCAATGCGCTGAACCAGCGAGACCGGAATTTGATCGATATCGGAGTTATTGGTAATTCCCGGACGCGCCACCGGAATACCGTCCACCAATACCAGCACATGTTTCGCTTCAGTGCCGCGTACAAACAGGGAGGAACTCTGTCCCATACCGCCGTTCTGCGCGACGTCCACGCCCGGCAGACGGCGCATAACATCCAGAACGGTGCGGGACTGCCAGCGGTCGATATCTTCACGAGTGACGATATCCGTAGGGGCCAGGACAGTGTTGACGGGTTGTTGAAAACGATTTGCCGTGACGACGAGCGTATCAGGCGTGGCATCCTGTGCCCAACCAGAAAAGGCCGTGACGGAGAGCGCCGTCAGCAGCGATATGTTTTTAATCATTATAAAGCATCCATAAATAGAAGAAGGATGCCGCAGGTCCCACCGATAGTACGCGATGATGAAGACCAGTTGCGACGTCAGCCGGCAGGTCTTCGGGCTTGGAAGGTAATCCTTTATCCGGATAACAGAAATGAAGACTTCCCACCCACAGGCAGTGTCTGCTTACGCTCTCATTTCACCTTTCCTTACCGCTGCGCGTCAGCTCCAGATTCACACTGGATTCCCTTTTAACTCACAGGACCGGCACACGGATGCTACAGTCTGTAACAACATACTGTCCAGACCGATTGTTAAATATGAGAAGTCATCAATGTCTGGACATCTGTTGAGCAATCCCTACAATCCCCGCGTACTTTTATTTTTCAGGATGCATCATGACCCCCGAACACCTTCCGACAGAACAGTATGACGCGCAGCTCGCCGAAAAAGTGGTGCGCTTGCAGAGTATGATGGCGCCTTTTTCTGGCCTGGTTCCGGAAGTGTTCCGCTCCCCGGTCAGTCACTATCGTATGCGTGCTGAATTCCGCATCTGGCACGATGGCGATGATTTGTATCACATCATCTTCGATCAACAGACCAAAAGCCGGATTCGCGTGGACAGCTTTCCGGCGGCAAGCGAACTGATCAACCAGTTGATGACCGCGATGATCGACGGCGTGCGCACGAATCCTACCCTGCGCCATAAGCTGTTCCAGATTGACTATCTCACCACCATGAGCAATCAGGCAGTGGTGTCGCTGCTGTACCATAAAAAGCTGGACGATGCGTGGCGACAGGAAGCGGAAGCGCTGCGTGACGCCCTGCGCGCGCAAAATCTGAACGTGCATCTGATTGGCCGGGCGACCAAAACCAAAATCGCGCTGGATCAGGATTATATTGACGAGCGCCTGCCAGTGGCGGGCAAAGAGATGATCTACCGTCAGGTCGAAAACAGTTTCACCCAGCCAAACGCAGCGATGAATATTCAGATGCTGGAATGGGCGCTGGATGTCACGACAGGTTCGAAAGGCGATTTGCTGGAACTGTACTGCGGCAACGGTAACTTTTCCTTAGCGCTGGCGCGTAACTTTGAGCGCGTACTGGCGACCGAGATCGCCAAACCGTCCGTCGCCGCGGCGCAATTCAACATTGCGGCGAACCAGATTGAGAACGTGCAGATTATCCGCATGGCGGCAGAGGAATTTACCCAGGCGATGAACGGCGTTCGCGAGTTTACTCGTTTGAAGGGTATCGACCTGAAGAGCTATCAGTGCGAAACCATCTTTGTCGATCCACCGCGCAGCGGGCTGGACAGCGAAACCGAAAAAATGGTGCAGGCGTATCCGCGTATTTTATACATCTCCTGTAACCCGGAGACGCTGTGCAAAAATCTGGAAACGTTAAGCCAGACGCACAAAGTTGAACGTCTGGCGTTGTTCGACCAGTTCCCCTATACGCACCATATGGAGTGCGGCGTGTTACTCACCGCCAGGTAAAACAGACGCCGGATAAAGCAATAATGCCCCCATCCGGCCTGTCTTACTCTTCCGCGATGTCCTGCTTGCGGTTACGCATTTTCACGCCAATCCAGAATACCAGAATCACCGACAGCACCGCCGGGAAGAAATTGGAGCCGATATCCGGATACTCCGCGCGCACGACGGTACTGTACAGCAGCACGCCAAGAATAAAACAGGCCGCAGCCAGACCCGGCAACCCCACAGGCATGGTGCGATTTTGATAGCGCTGGTGCAGGCAATACACCGTCAGCACCAGAGAAATAATCGGGAAAACAGAAAACGGCACGATGGCGCTAAACAGCGCCGCGAACGTGCCATTGATCGACAAACCGGCGATCAGCGCCAGCAGCAGCGTACCTTTATCCTGAACTGACTGTTTCATTACTCTTCCTTCACGTTACCCGGAATGAGGGTCATCTTCTCTTGTTCACGGCGATACCAGTAATACGCTCCTTTCGCAATCATGCGCAGTTGCAATACCAGCCGCTCTTCTAATTGTCGGCGTTGTTCAGCGCCCACATCCAGCGCCTCGGCGCCCGCACTGAAGACGATCGTCACCATGGCTTCGGCTTGCGCTTCAGTAAACGCGCGAGGCATATGGTTTTCGAGTTCCAGATAGTCCGCAAGTTCCGCGATAAAATGCTGAATTTCTCGCGCAACGGCGGCACGAAATGCGGCGGAAGTGCCGGAGCGTTCACGCAATAATAAACGGAAGGCGTTAGGGTTGTTACCGATGAACTCCATAAATGTGGAGACCGAGGTGCGGATCACACTCCCGCCCTTGGCGATGCGCTGACGCGCCTGCCGCATGAGCTGTCGCAGCATCAGCCCGCTTTCATCGACCATGGTCAGCCCAAGTTCATCCACATCACGGAAATGGCGATAAAACGATGTGGGCGCGATACCTGCTTCACGCGCAACCTCGCGCAAGCTGAGGCTGGCGAAGCTACGCTCCGCGCTCAATTGACTGAATGCGGCCTCTACCAGCGAACGCCGGGTTTTTTCTTTTTGTTGCGCTCTAACGCCCATCACGATGTCTGAATCCTTCCATATGCCTTGTCTGGCACTATACCAGAGTTCAAAGTTAATCTGTTTGTTCAGCTTTGTGAATGATTGTTTACGCGCGGTTTGTGCTCCGGCTTCGCAAAAGAGCACAACGATAATTGGGTTATCAACGCAATGATGTTACTATTCTGTTGCTTTTATGTATAAGAACAGGTAAGCCACACCATGCCACATTCCTACGATTACGATGCCATAGTAATAGGTTCAGGCCCCGGCGGCGAAGGCGCTGCAATGGGACTGGTTAAGCAAGGAGCCCGCGTCGCGGTTATCGAACGTTATCATAACGTTGGCGGCGGTTGCACCCACTGGGGCACCATCCCGTCGAAAGCCCTCCGCCACGCCGTCAGCCGTATCATTGAATTCAATCAGAACCCCTTATATAGCGATCACTCCCGCCTGCTTCGTTCCTCTTTCGCCGACATTCTCAACCATGCCGATAACGTGATTAATCAGCAAACGCGTATGCGGCAGGGTTTTTACGAGCGTAACCACTGCGAAATATTGCAGGGCAACGCGCATTTTGTGGATGAACACACCCTGGCGCTGGAGTGTCATGACGGCACGGTTGAAACCCTGACCGCAGAGAAATTCATTATCGCCTGCGGTTCTCGTCCGTATCATCCAACAGACGTCGACTTCTCCCATCCGCGCATTTATGACAGCGACTCCATTCTCAATCTGCACCATGAACCTCGCCATGTGATTATTTATGGCGCGGGGGTGATTGGCTGCGAATATGCGTCGATCTTCCGCGGTATGGACGTCAAAGTTGATCTGATCAACACCCGGGATCGCCTGCTGGCTTTTCTCGATCAGGAGATGTCAGACTCCCTCTCTTACCATTTCTGGAACAGCGGCGTTGTGATTCGTCACAATGAAGAATACGAGAAGATCGAAGGCTGCGATGACGGGGTGATTATGCACCTCAAGTCCGGCAAGAAGCTGAAAGCTGACTGCCTGTTGTACGCCAATGGCCGTACCGGCAACACTGACTCTCTGGCGCTACAGAATATTGGCCTCGAAACGGACAGCCGGGGACAACTTAAGGTCAACAGCATGTACCAGACCGCGCTGCCGCACGTCTATGCGGTAGGCGATGTGATTGGTTATCCAAGTCTGGCCTCCGCGGCTTACGATCAGGGACGCATCGCCGCCCAGGCGCTGGTGAAGGGAGAAGCGACCGCGCATCTGATCGAAGATATCCCCACCGGCATTTACACCATTCCCGAAATCAGCTCCGTAGGGAAAACCGAGCAGCAGTTGACGTCGATGAAGGTGCCTTACGAGGTGGGTCGCGCCCAGTTTAAACATCTGGCGCGCGCGCAAATCGTCGGCATGAACGTCGGCACGCTGAAGATTCTGTTTCATCGGGAAACAAAAGAAATTCTGGGGATCCACTGCTTTGGCGAGCGCGCAGCCGAGATTATTCACATCGGCCAGGCGATTATGGAGCAAAAAGGCGGCGGTAACACGATTGAATACTTCGTTAACACCACCTTTAACTACCCGACAATGGCGGAAGCCTATCGGGTAGCGGCGTTAAACGGCTTAAACCGCCTTTTTTAACGCGTTGTCAAAATGGCCATCCATCGCGCCGCGGATGGCCTCTGCCAGTTGCTCATAGCGACTGCGCAGCGGGGAGCCCGGGCGGTATACCAGTCCCACCGTACGACGCGGCTCCGGCTTAATACACGGCAAATAGACAACGCCGTCGCGCTTGCGCTCTTGCGGTACCGCCAGTGCAGGCAATAAGGTAATTCCGCTGCCTGCCGCCACCATATTACGCAACGTTTCCAGGCTGGTCGCGCGGAAATGGGTATCTTCGTCGGCGCCCGCTTCAAAGCAGAAGCCCATCGCCTGATCGCGCAGACAGTGGCCATCTTCCAGCATCAGCAGTTTCTCACCCGCCAGATCTGACATCGGTACGCAGTCACGGTTCGCCCACGGGTGATCTTCGTAAATGGCCAGCAGCATCGGCTCGTCGAACAGCGGCACTTCAATAAACGCTTCACTCTCTTTCACCAGCGCCAGGATCACGCAGTCCAGCTTGCCGCTGTCCAGTTGCGCCAGCAGTTGATGGGTTTGCGCTTCATGCAGATACATTTCCAGCTTCGGGAACGTCTGGTGCAGCATCGGAATAATATGCGGCAACAGGTAAGGACCCACGGTTGGGATCAAACCAATGTGCAGGGGGCCAGACATGGTTTCACCCTGCTGGCTTGCCATCTCCTTGAGCACTTTGACCTCACGCAGCACGGTGCGCGCCTGGTCCACCAGTAGCAAACCTGCCTGCGTAAACAGCACCTTACGACTCGTCCGCTCCAGCAGCATCACGCCCAGCTCATCTTCCAGCTTGCGGATCTGCCCGCTCAGCGTTGGCTGACTGACATGACAGGAATCAGCCGCCCGCCGGAAGTGGCGGTGTTCGGCTAATGCCACCAGATATTCAAGATCGCGAATATTCATTATTCATCCTCCATCGCCACGATAGTTCATGGCGATAGGTAGCATAGCAACGAACGATTATCCCTATCAAGCTTTCTGATTAATAATACATCACAGAAACGGAGCGGTATCGTTTAACCCTTGAAGCCACTGCCCGTTCTGAGAGTTTCTCTCAACCCGAATAACTAAAGCCAACGTGAACTTTTGCGGACCCCGTGGTCCGCATTTTTTTTGCGTAAAAAAGCCCGGCGCAAGGCCAGGCTTAAACGTGTTGCCGGATAAATCCGGCACATGATCCCCTACGCCAGACGCGCCTTCGCGTAGCTAATGGCCTGCGCCACCTGCTGCGGAGAAACGCCGCCCTTCGCCGCACGTTTATCCAGGCATGACTGTAACGACAGGACAGGATAGACATCGTCGCCAATCGCGCTGCTGAATTTCTGCAGCTCCGCCAACGGCAGATCCTCCAGCGGTTTCCCCTGACGAATCGCCTCAACCACTGTTTCACCCACGATATGGTGCGCTTCACGGAACGGAACGCCTTTCGCCACCAGGTAATCCGCCAGCTCAGTGGCGTTAGCATACCCCTGCTGCGCCGCGTCCTGGCAGCGCGGACGTTTCACCTGAATGCCATCCAGCACCAGCGCCGCCATATGCAGGCAGTCCAGCCAGGTGTCGAGCGCGTCAAACAGGCCCTCTTTGTCTTCCTGCATGTCTTTGTTATACGCCAGCGGCAGGCCTTTCAGCGTCATCATCATGCCCGTCAGCGCCCCCTGCACGCGGCCGCATTTACCGCGGATCAGCTCCAGCGCGTCCGGGTTTTTCTTCTGCGGCATCAGGGAAGAGCCGGACGTCACGCGATCGGACAACTCAACGAAGCCCGCCTCGCCGGTGTTAAAGAAAATCAGGTCCTCCGCGAACCGTGAAAGATGCACCATACCGATGGAGGCGTTGGACAGCAGCTCCAGCACGTGGTCACGGTCGGACACGCTGTCCAGGCTGTTACGCGTCGCCGAGGCAAAGCCCAGCCAGCCTGCCAACTGTTCACGATCGATCTCATAGGCTGTCCCGGCCAGCGCGCCGCAGCCCAGCGGGCTGACGTCCAGACGTTTCAGGGCATCCTGCAGACGGCTTTCGTCCCGCGCCAACATCTCGACATACGCCAGGCACCAGTGAGCAAACGTCACCGGCTGCGCGCGCTGCAGGTGGGTGTAACCCGGCATAACGGCATCCTGATTATGGTCTGCCGTCTCCACCAACGCGCGCTGCAGCTGGCGGTTGGCGGTGAGCAGTTCGCTCACGGTGTCTTTACACCACAATTTCAAATCCGTGGCGACCTGATCGTTACGGCTGCGTCCGGTGTGCAGCTTTTTACCTAACTGCCCCACTTTATCGATCAGTTTACCTTCTACCCAACTGTGGATATCTTCCGCGTCGCTTTCCAGGATCTGCTGCGGGTTCGCGCGAACGTCTTCCAGCAAAATGGTCAGCGCGTCTTCAAGCTGACGCTGCTCGTCAGCGGTTAACACGCCGACGGTGACCAGCGCTTTGGACCAGGCGACAGAACCCACAATATCCTGCTCCGCCAGGCGGTAGTCGAAGCGCAACGAGTCGTTGAACTGTTTAAACCGCTGATCTGCTGCCTGAGTAAAACGCCCACCCCAAAGTGCCATACCATGCTTCCTTAATATCTTTGAATGTCATTGCCCGGCGACGCTGCGCTTACCGGGCCTACAAAACCGTAAATCGATTACGCCAGAATACGCGTTCCAATCGGCGTACCGTTAAACAGCGCCGGGAGTTGCTCCGCATGACGCCAGGAGGCGATATCCACCGGGCGGCCGAGCGTACGGGCCGCATCCAGCGCGGCGTTCACTTTAACGATCATGCCGTCGGTGATAATGCCCTGATCTATCAGTTGTTCCGCTTTCGCGGCGGTCATTTCGGCAATACGCTGGCCTTTACCATCCAGAATACCGCTCACATCGGAGAGCAGGATCAGATCCGCGCCCAGCGTTGCCGCCAGCGCGGTCGCTGCCTGGTCAGCGTTAACGTTCATCAGTTGTCCGTCTTCCGTCACGCCAATCGAACTCACTACCGGCAGAAAACCGCCCGCCAACAGGGTGTTGATCAACGCCGGCGATCCCGGCTGCGCCAGTCCAACATGACCTAATTCTTCATCCAGTTGAGTGACGTTGACGCTGTCGCCATCACCCAGATAAAGCCCGACGGCAGCGATATGATGCTTCTTCGCCCACGCCAGCAGGGTTTTGTTCGCCGTGCCCGCCAGCGCGCCGGTAATGATGTCAATCTGGTCGGCAGGCGTCACGCGCAGGCCGTTTTTCTTTTTGACCGGCAGGTTCAGTCCCTTCATCAGTTCGTCGACCACACAGCCGCCGCCGTGAACAATCACCAGCGGGCGTTGATGTGATTCGCGATAGTTAACCAGCGCGGTAAACAGACGCTCCAGCGCCTCTTCGCTATCCAGTAATACACCGCCCAGCTTGATAATTAATGGATTCATCATTGCACCCTTAAATAAGAGACTGCGCTTCAGCGAAGCCGAAACGAATATTGGCACACTGCACTGCCTGTGCAGCCGCACCTTTCAACAAGTTATCTTCGGTGGCCACCAGGATCAAATGCTCGTCCTGTACGGCAAAACCGATATCACAGAATGGTAAACCAACCACATTCTTCAGCGCCGGGACGCCTTTGTCATACAGGCGCACCAGGGGCTTATCGCGATACGCCTGCTGCAAGGTCTGGGCAACGTGCGCCTGCGTCACGCCCGGCTTCAGGCGGCAGGTGATGGTTTCAAGGATCCCGCGTGGGAAGTTGCCCAGATGCGGCGTGAAGATCACGTCTGCCCCCAAATGGGTGGCGATTTCCGGCTGGTGACGATGGGTAAACACCCCGTACGGCTGTAAGCTCACTTCGCAGAAACTGTTAGATAGGGCCGCTTTACGCCCTGCGCCGCTCACGCCGCTGGTGGCATTGATCACCGGCCATTGGGTCAGATCCAGCAGTTCGCCATCGATCAACGGCTTCAACGACAGTTGCGCCGCCGTCGGGTAGCAGCCCGGCACGGCAATCAGGTTCGCTTCTTTTAACGCTTCCGCGTTCCATTCCGCCAGACCATAAACCGCGGTTGCCAGCAGCTCAGGGTATTGATGGGTAAAGCCATAATATTTTTCATAGAACCCGGCGTCATTCACCCGAAACGCGCCGGAAAGGTCGAAGACCACGCAACCGGCGGCAAGAAACTGCGGCGCCAGGTCATGGCTGACTTCGTGGGCGGTGGCTAAAAACACCACGTCCACACCGTCGGTAAACGCGCTGATGTCGGACATCGGCTGCAAAGGCAGATCGACAATGCCTTTAAGCCACGGATGCAAATCGGAAATTAACTTTCCTGCATCATTGCTTTGCGCTGAGACGGTCAAAGCGGTTATGGTCATATGAGGGTGGCGATTTACGTAGCTTACAAGCTCTGCGCCCGCATAACCGCTAGCGCCTACAATCAGCGTATTCAACATCGGGTTCCTTTATGCTCAACGTTAATGTATTTTTATTCACATTTATTGCATGAATATTGATACTATCACGACCTAAGGTGTGTCAACAATGAAAATGAACTTACCGCCATTTATCGAGATTTACCGCGCCCTGATTGCCACGCCGTCCATCAGCGCCACCGAAGAAGCGCTGGACCAGAGCAACGCGACTTTAATCAATCTGCTGGCGGGGTGGTTCAGCGATCTTGGCTTTAAGGTGGAGGTTCAACCGGTTCCGGGAACCCGAAACAAATTCAATCTGCTCGCCAGCTCCGGACAGGGCGCGGGCGGTCTGCTGCTAACGGGCCACACCGACACCGTGCCGTTTGACGACGGGCGCTGGACGCGCGACCCCTTCACGCTCACCGAGCATGACAACAAGCTCTACGGTCTGGGAACCGCGGACATGAAGGGCTTCTTCGCGTTTATTCTCGACGCCCTGCGTGACGTCGACGTGACGACGCTGAAAAAACCGCTGTACATTCTGGCGACCGCCGATGAAGAAACCAGCATGGCGGGCGCGCGCTATTTTTCTGAAAATACATCGATTCGCCCGGACTGCGCCATCATCGGCGAGCCAACGTCACTGCAACCGATTCGTGCCCATAAGGGCCATATCTCCACGGCGGTGCGGGTGCTCGGTCAGTCCGGTCACTCCAGCGATCCGGCGCGCGGCGTGAACGCCATTGAGCTGATGCATGACGCGATAGGCCGCATCATACAACTGCGCGACTCGCTAAAAGAACGCTACCACTATGACGCGTTCACCGTACCGTATCCGACACTGAACCTCGGCAGCCTGCACGGCGGCGACGCCTCGAACCGCATCTGCGCCTGCTGTGAGCTGCACATGGATATCCGTCCCTTGCCGGGCATGACGCTGAGCGATCTTGACGGCCTACTGAACGAAGCGCTGGCTCCGGTGAGTGAACGTTGGCCGGGTCGCCTGACGGTGGCGGAACTGCATCCGCCTATTCCGGGCTACGAATGTCCCCCGGATCACCAGTTGGTTGAAGTGGTGGAAAAACTGCTCGGCGAAAAAACCGACGTGGTGAACTACTGCACCGAAGCGCCATTTATTCAAACGCTGTGTCCGACGCTGGTCCTCGGTCCGGGTTCTATTAATCAGGCCCATCAGCCGGATGAATATCTGGAGACGCGTTTTATTAAACCGACCCGGGAATTAATCACTCAGGTCGTGCATCACTTTTGCTGGCATTAAATGTTCATCGCCGCGTTAACACTTTTGAGTTAATCGCGGCGTTTATTTTACATTTTCATAAGTAATGCTTATTTGATCCACGAGGAATTAACTTTCGTAAATTGGCCGCGATTTATCGGTTTGCTGAACCGATTTCGCAGCAATTGACGACAGGGGTTTTACGTGGCTTTATAAAAGACGACGAAGAACAATGTCCAACATATTTCGTGGTGTAGTAAGGCGGCAAACAAGCACATCCAGGGGACTGACATAAGCCGGTAACTTCAGGTGTCGAGCGCCGCTACGACGCGAAAAGCGCAGGACAATTACAACAGAGATGGGGTGTCTGGGTTAATATGAACGAACAATATTCCGCGTTGCGTAGTAATGTCAGTATGCTCGGCAAAGTGCTGGGAGAAACCATCAAGGATGCGCTGGGAGAGAACATTCTTGATCGCGTAGAAACAATCCGTAAGCTGTCTAAATCTTCACGCGCTGGCAATGAGGCAAACCGCCAGGAGTTGCTCACCACGTTACAGAATTTGTCGAACGATGAGCTGCTGCCCGTTGCCCGCGCGTTCAGCCAGTTCCTCAATCTGGCCAATACCGCCGAGCAATACCACAGCATTTCGCCGAAAGGCGAAGCCGCCAGCAACCCGGAAGTGATTGCCCGCACCCTGCGTAAACTCAAAAATCAGCCGGATCTTAACGAAGCGACCATCAAAAAAGCGGTGGAATCCCTGTCGCTTGAACTGGTGCTAACCGCCCACCCGACGGAAATTACCCGCCGCACGCTGATCCACAAAATGGTGGAAGTTAACGCCTGCTTAAAACAGCTCGACAACAAGGACATCGTCGATTACGAACGTCACCAGCTGATGCGCCGTCTACGCCAGCTGATCGCCCAGTCCTGGCATACCGATGAAATTCGTAAGCTGCGCCCCAGCCCGGTAGACGAAGCAAAATGGGGCTTCGCGGTGGTGGAGAACAGTCTCTGGCAGGGTGTTCCTAACTACCTGCGCGAGCTAAACGAACAGCTTGAAGAGAATCTGGGCTACCAGTTGCCGGTTGATTTCGTGCCCGTGCGATTCACCTCGTGGATGGGCGGCGACCGTGACGGTAACCCGAATGTTACCGCCGACATTACCCGCCATGTCCTGCTACTGAGCCGCTGGAAGGCCACCGACCTGTTCCTGAAAGATATTCAGGTTCTGGTCTCTGAATTGTCGATGGTTGACGCCACGCCGGAACTGTTAGCGATGGTGGGTGAAGAAGGCGCCTCGGAGCCTTATCGCTATCTGATGAAAAATCTGCGCGCCCGCCTGATGGCGACACAGGCCTGGCTGGAGGCTCGCCTGAAAGGCGAAAAGCTACCGAAACCAGCGGGATTGCTGACGCAAAACGAACAGCTTTGGGAACCGCTTTACGCCTGCTATCAGTCCTTACAGGCTTGCGGTATGGGGATTATCGCCAACGGCGAACTGCTCGATACCCTGCGCCGCGTGAAATGTTTCGGCGTACCGCTGGTGCGTATTGATATCCGTCAGGAAAGCACTCGCCACACCGAAGCGCTGGGTGAACTAACCCGCTATCTCGGCATCGGCGACTATGAAAGCTGGTCAGAAGCGGAAAAACAGGCGTTCCTGATCCGCGAACTGAATTCCAAGCGTCCATTGCTGCCGCATCACTGGGAGCCAAGCAACGACACCCGTGAAGTGCTCGACACCTGTAAAGTCATCGCTGAAGCGCCGAAAGGGTCTATTGCCGCCTACGTGATTTCCATGGCGAAAACGCCGTCTGACGTGCTGGCGGTACACCTGCTGCTGAAAGAAGCGGGCATTGGTTTCGCCATGCCGGTTGCCCCGCTGTTTGAAACCCTCGACGACCTGAACAACGCCGACGATGTCATGACCCAACTGCTGAACATCGACTGGTATCGCGGTTTGATCCAGGGCAAGCAGATGGTGATGATCGGCTATTCCGACTCGGCGAAAGACGCCGGAGTCATGGCGGCGTCCTGGGCACAGTATCAGGCACAGGATGCGCTCATCAAAACCTGCGAGAAAGCGGGTATCGAACTGACGCTGTTCCACGGTCGCGGCGGCTCGATTGGTCGCGGCGGCGCGCCAGCTCACGCCGCATTGCTGTCGCAGCCGCCAGGCAGCCTGAAAGGCGGTCTGCGCGTGACCGAACAGGGCGAAATGATCCGCTTTAAATACGGTTTGCCGGAAGTGACCGTCAGCAGCCTGTCGCTGTATACCAGCGCCATCCTGGAAGCGAATCTGCTGCCGCCGCCGGAACCGAAAGACGGCTGGCGTCATATCATGGACGAGCTGTCGGTGATCTCCTGCGATCTGTACCGGGGCTATGTGCGTGAAAACAAAGACTTCGTGCCTTACTTCCGCTCTGCAACGCCGGAACAGGAACTGGGCAAACTGCCGCTCGGTTCACGTCCGGCGAAACGCCGTCCGACCGGCGGCGTGGAATCACTGCGCGCCATTCCGTGGATCTTCGCCTGGACACAAAACCGTCTGATGCTGCCCGCCTGGCTGGGCGCCGGTACCGCGCTGCAAAAAGTGGTTGAAGATGGTAAGCAAAGCGAACTGGAAGCCATGTGCCGCGACTGGCCGTTCTTCTCCACCCGTCTCGGCATGCTGGAAATGGTGTTCGCAAAAGCGGATTTGTGGCTGGCGGAATATTACGATCAGCGTCTGGTGTCGAAAGAACTGTGGCCGCTGGGTAAAGAGCTGCGTGACCTGCTGCAAGAAGACATCAAGGTGGTGCTGGATATCGCGAACGATTCACATCTGATGGCCGATCTGCCGTGGATTGCCGAATCTATCCAGTTGCGTAATATCTACACCGACCCGCTAAACGTCCTGCAGGCAGAGTTACTGCACCGCTCGCGTCTGACGGAAGAACAGGGTAAAGAGCCGGATCCGCGCGTTGAGCAGGCGCTGATGGTGACCATCGCTGGGGTGGCGGCTGGTATGCGTAACACCGGCTAACGTTCCTTCTCTCGTCACCCTCGTGCGATGGCGCGAGGGTGACCTGAAATATAACTGTCATAAATACTTCGTTTTAAATATATTCCTGTCTGTTTTTTCCACCGTAAGAATTTTCAGGCGCTCCCTTCCCCCTTCGGGCGGGGAGCGCTTCAGAATTTCTTAAGGTTTTGTCGTTACGTTTTGCATCACGTTTAAAGACAGGCTATTCACATGCATTCCACAAAACTCCAGTCTCCCTCTGCGTTTAGCGGAAAAGCGCTGGGCTGGGCGCTTCTCTATTTTTGGTTTTTTTCAACTTTACTTCAGGCAACCATTTTTATCAGCGGCTACAGCGGCACCAACGGGCTGCGGGACTCTTTGCTGTTCAGTTCCCTGTGGCTGATTCCGGTGATCCTGTTTCCGAACCGCATCCGCGTCATTGCGGCGGTCATCGGCATTATCCTGTGGGCAACGTCACTGGCCGCGCTCAGTTATTACGTCATTTACGGCCAGGAGTTCTCGCAAAGCGTCCTGTTCGTCATGTTTGAAAGCAACGCCAATGAAGCCAGCGAGTATCTGGCACAGTATTTCAGTCTGAAACTTGTGCTTATCGCACTGGCCTATACGGCGGTCGCGATCTTCCTGTGGACGCGTCTGCGCCCGGTTTATATTCCTTCGCCGTGGCGCTATCTGGTGTCATTTGCCCTGCTTTACGGGCTGATCCTGCATCCGATGGCGGTGAATACGTTTATCAAGCACAAGCCGTTTGAGAAGACGCTGGACAGCCTGGCGTCACGCATGGAGCCCGCCGCGCCGTGGCAGTTTATCTCGGGCTATTATCAGTATCAGCGCCAGCTTTCTTCGCTGAATAACCTGCTCAGTGAAAACCACGCTCTGCCGCCGCTGGCGAATTTCAAAGACAGCAGCGGCGACGCGCCGCGCACGCTGGTACTGGTCATTGGCGAATCCACTCAACGTGGTCGCATGAGCCTGTACGGCTATCCGCGAGAAACCACACCGCAACTGGACGCGCTTCGTAAGACTGACCCGAATCTGACCGTCTTCAATAACGTGGTGACCTCGCGCCCCTACACGATTGAGATTCTTCAGCAGGCGCTGACCTTCGCTAATGAGAAGCATCCGGACCTGTATCTGACCAAACCGTCGCTGATGAACATGATGAAACAGGCGGGATATAAGACCTTCTGGATCACTAATCAGCAGACGATGACCGCGCGTAATACCATGCTGACGGTGTTCTCTAAACAGACTGATAAGCAGTTCTATATGAACCAGCAGCGCACGCAGAGCGCACGTGAATATGACACCAATGTGCTTGCGCCGTTTAAAGAAGTCATGGCCGACCCGGCGCCGAAAAAATTCATCATCGTCCATTTGCTGGGAACACACATTAAGTACAAATTCCGCTATCCCGAAAACGAGGGGAAATTTGATGGAAATACCGACCACGTCCCGCCAGGTCTGAGCGAAGAGGAGCTGGAGTCGTACAACGATTACGACAACGCCAACCTGTACAACGACAAGGTGGTGGCGAGTCTGATCCGCGATTATAAAGCGACCGACCCGAACGGCTTCCTGCTCTATTTTTCCGATCACGGTGAAGAAGTGTACGACACGCCGCCGCACAAAACGCAGGGACGCAACGAAGACAATCCGACGCGCCATATGTATACCGTACCGTTCCTGCTGTGGACGTCGGAAAAGTGGCAGGCGGCGCATCCGCGCGACTTCTCGCAGGACGTAGACAGGAAGTACAGCAGTTCTGAACTGATCTACACCTGGTCGGACTTAGCGGGTTTAAGCTACGACGGTTTCGATCCTACTCGCTCTGTCGTCAACCCGCAGTTTAAAGAGATCACGCGCTGGATTGGCAATCCGTACAAGAAAAAAGCGTTGATTGATTACGACACCCTGCCGTATGGCGATCGCCCCGGCAATCAGTAACCCACGGCAGTGCCGAATGGCGGCGGCCCCCTTACCCGGTCTACAAATGTAGGCCGGGCAAACGACGCGCATCCGGCAATAATCACTTGAGACCATCAGGTTTCAACGATACTGTTTCCCTGTCTGCGCTCTGCAAGGGATCAACATGTTTCAAGACGTCAGCCATCTTCTTTCCCGCCTGATTAATGGCCCCGCTCCGCTGCGCCAGATTTACTTTGCTGGTACCAGCGCGCCTTCACCGGAACTGGCCTATCAGGTGGATTTTCCTCGGCTGGAGATCGTACTGGAAGGCGAACTGGCCGACGCCAGCGTTGGCGATACGCTGACAGACTGCGACGCGCTCTACGTTCCGGCGGGCGGCTGGAACCTCCCACGCTGGCAGGCGCCGACAACGACGCTCAGTATTCTGTTTGGCAAACAGCAGCTAGGCTTCAGCGTTGTGCAATGGGACGGAACAACCTTTCAGAACCTGACGAAGCAGCACGTTGCGCGACGCGGCCCACGCATCGGCTCTTTCCTGCTACAAACGCTTAATGAAATGCAGATGCAGCCGCAGGAGCAGCAAACCGCGCGGTTAATTGTCGCCAGCCTGCTTAGCCACTGCCGCGATCTGCTCGGCAGCCAGATTCAGACCTCATCCCGGAGCCAGGCGCTGTTTGAAGCCATTCGCGATTATATCGACGAGCATTACGCTTCGCCGCTCACCCGTGAGTCAGTGGCCCAGGCGTTTTATATTTCGCCTAACTATCTTTCACACCTGTTTCAAAAAACAGGCGCTGTCGGCTTTAACGAATACCTTAATCACACACGGCTGGAACACGCGAAAACGTTACTGAAGGGCTACGATCTGAAAGTAAAAGAGGTGGCTCACACCTGTGGATTTGTGGACAGCAATTACTTTTGCCGCCTGTTTCGTAAAAATACGGAACGCTCGCCGTCTGAGTACCGTCGCCAGTACCACAGTCAATTGACGGAAAAGCAGGCTAGTTCAGAATAAAATGGGTTTGCTGCGGGGCGGAAAGCAGTTTACGTACCACGCTGATTACCCGCTGCGGTTCGCGCAAAAACGCACTGATCCCCGACTGCACGTAGCGGCTATGAATAAAACGCTCCGCGCCAGCCAGCTCGATGTCGGTAATCAACAGAACGGCGTCGGCCCGGCTGATATCCTCTTCCGTTAATCGGTTTTCTATCCCCAGCGCGCCCTGCGTTTCAATTTTAATGCTCCACTTTTCCTGCTGACAGAGCTTCTCCAGACGTTCTGCCGCCATGTAAGTATGCGCCACGCCGCTGACGCACGCGGTCACCGCAACCAGATAGCGTCCCGTTGAGCTGGACATATTAACCTCCTGTGGTCACCTCAAAACCAGCTCTCTCGGCCATGGCGCGGTAAATCGCCACGGTTTCTGCCGTCGGGGCCGGAATATCTTTCATCGCCCACGCCTGCCCGAGCAGGCGATATTTCGGTTCACCGTACAAATGAAACGGTAACAGGTGAACGTGTTTTATACCAAGCGATAACAGCAGGCTCAGCGCGTGCTGCATATTCCCGGGCGTGAGGGTATAACCCGGGATCAGCGGCAGACGCGGAATGACATGAACACCTTCCGCCACCAGCAGTCGCAGATTCGCCAGCACCCGCGGCTGGTTCATGTTTACGATATCGCGCGCCTGCTCCGGCGACATGATTTTTAAATCAAAGAGCACCTCATCGCAGGCTTTCGCCAGCGGCAGAAGACGACTGGCAGGCGCATCACCCGCGGTTTCAATCGCGCAGCGCACGCCCCAGCGCCGCAGGCGGTGCAGGAAGCGGGTTGCGAAGGGAGCCTGCATCAAGACCTCGCCGCCGGAGAGGGTCACACCGCCACCGGACGTGCGAAAGAAAATGTCGTCTTTCATGACTTCACCCTCCAGCTCATCCAGCGTGATATCACGCCCAATTCGCTCAAACGCCCCGGAAGGACACTCGTCAGCATCCCGCAGACACGGCGCGCAATGCAGGCATTTGCTTTCCCGCCGCACGGTTTCGATACGTGGCGAAATGGATTCAGGATTGGCGCACCACGGACAGGTATGTGGGCAGCCTTTAAAAAAGACTACCGTGCGTATCCCCTGTCCGTCATTCAGCGAGTAACGCTGAATATTGAAGATGCGCGCAACGTCTTCGCGACGCGGATCCAGCACCTCACAACTGATGCGCGGTGCGCCGAATGATGTCATCCTGGATCTCCTTCGACAGCTCAACAAAGAAGGCGCTGTAGCCCGCCACGCGAACCACCAGACCAGCAAAATCCTGAGGACGTTGTTGCGCTTCGCGCAGCGTTTCGGCATTCACGACGTTAAACTGGATATGCTGCAGCTTCAATTGGGTAAATGCACGCAGGAAATCGGCCAGCTTGCGCAGGCCCGCTTCGCCTTCGAGGGTCGCTGGCGTAAACTTCACGTTCAGCAGCGTGCCGTTAGAGAGCAGCGTGTTGTCGAGTTTACTGACTGATTTCAGCACCGCCGTCGGCCCTTGCATATCCTGCCCAAGCATGGGCGACAGCCCCCCGTCCGCCAACTGTTCTCCGGCGAAGCGACCGTCTGGCGTCGCTCCAACTACCGCGCCCAGCGGCACATGCGCGGAAACGGTATAAGAGCCAGGCGTAAACTGGCCGCCTCGCGGGTTCTGATATTTTTCGACTTCTTTGCAGTAATGACGCAACAGTTCAGCGCTAATGTTATCGACATCATCAATGTCGTTACCGTATTTTTCGAAGCGGTTGATCAGCCGGGCGCGGATTTTTTCCCCTTCCGGCGTCGCAAAATTGGCTTTCAGCACTGCGAGCAGTTCATCGAAACTCAGGCGCTGCTGCTCAAACACCAGCCCGTTCAGGGCATGCAAAGAGTCGCTCAGGTTGGCGATGCCAATTCCCTGAACGCCCGAGAAATTATAGCGCGCACCGCCGTCGGTAATATCGCGGCCCTTCTCCAGGCAGTCGCTAATAAACGATGAAAGCAGCGGCACCGGCGCCCAGTCACGATGGCCGATATCGCAAATATTGCTGCCTTCCACCATCAGAGTGATGTAGTGGCTGATTTTAGCGCGAATATGCGCCAGCAGGCTTTCATAGCTGAGTTCGTTATTGCCTTCGTTTTCAAACAGGCTGATTTCCATAACTTTCAGCAGGTTAAACATGGCGATGTCATGCAGACCATAGGTTCGTCCCGGTATCGACAGCTCCACGCAGCCTACCACGGCATAATCTCGCGCATCTTCCAGCGACACGCCGCGATTCAGAAAAGCCGGTACCACCACTTCATCATTGAAAATTTGTGGAATACCGGTGCCGAGACGAATGGTCTCCGCCGTTTTCATCAGGAATGGCGTATCGATTAACGCATTGGTGCGCACGCCGAGGTTTGGCTGCGGCAATTGAACGCTCTGGTAGGCATCAAGACACAGGAAAGAGAGGATGTTTACCGCGCTGCGTCCGTTTTCGGTTAATCCGCCAAGCAACGCAGTGTAACCCGTTGGGAAACCGGCGAAATAGCGGGCGCTGCTGGTCGAGCGCAATAACACGATGTCGTTGCACTTTACCCACAGGGACTCGAGCAACTCTTTCAGAAACGCAGGATCGTTTCCCTGCGTCAGCGATGCCTGATAAAACGGCAGCATATACTGGTCGAAACGCCCAAGCGACAGCGAACTGGCGTTAGACTCATATTGCAAAATGATGTTCATGTACCAGAACAACTGACACGCCTGCCAGAAGGTCTGTGGTTTATGCGCGGCGTTATGCCGCGAATTTGCCGCGATGGTGAGTAATTCCTGACGACGCGTCTCGTCTGCGCAACCTTCTGCCATCTCCTCCGCCAGCGCGGCATAGCGCAGAATATGACGCTGCGACGCCTCCAGCAGCAACAGCGCGGCCTGATAAAAGTGATTATCCGGCGCCCGCTGACAGTGCGCGCGCATTTGCGCCACCAGTTCACCCAGCCCGTTATTCAGCAAGCGCGGATAATCAATGATAATGTGCCCCTGCCCTTTATCCGTCTGGTTGACGCTAAAAATCTGCGTGCTGACGGCGGCTTTGACCTCATCAGTCATCTGACCGTTGATGAAGTCCTTCATCGAACGCTTCTCCCAGTACGGGTACAGCGTTTCGCGATAAAGGCGTTTGTCCTCATCGCTGATATCAAAACGGTCCTGCGGTCGCGTCGGAAACTGATCGAGTTCCTTGAGCAACCAGTACGGATCCATTTCCGGAGACATAATGCCTGCGCGCGGTTTAACGGTACGGTTTCCGGCAATCAATTCTTCATCACGAATCGAAATGGCAACATGTTCAAGAATATACGCTGTCGCTTTAGCACGGCGCAGAATAACCGGCTCGCCTTCGGTTTGCTGGTGGCTGGCGGTGTAAAGCAGCGCACGTTCCAGCGAGATTTCCCGGTTGTTCTGGAACAGCGCGCTTTTCAGGCGTTGGATACGGTCTGTCATAAGGAACTCCCTGAAGCCTGACCATCAGGCTCTTAAATCCAAAAACGGTTACGCGGTTTGCGCCAGATGCGCGTCAATCTTATTCATGATGGCGTCGGCACGTTTAACCGCATCGCTGATGTTGACGCGCACGATGGTCTTCCCGGCAAAACGCTCTTCAAACTTAATGCCGATATCTTTGGTCAGAATCACCATATCCGCGCTCGCCACGTCGTCTGGCGTCAGTTCATTTTCCAGGCCAATCGAACCCTGGGTCTCCACTTTCACTTCCCAACCCTTGGCTTTCGCCGCGCTTTCCAGCGCTTCGGCTGCCATATAGGTATGCGCAACGCCAGAAGGGCATGCGGTCACGGCAATAATTTTCGTCATGGTTTATTCCTCACTTAATTCATTTCAAAATCTAAATCGAGATCGTCTTCTTTTTCATCGGTCTGAGAGACATTCTTCCGCGCCAGGCTTTTCAGTACGTTCACGCAGAGCGCAGTAACGAGCGCGCCAACCACAACCGCAGCGATATACCCCAGTTTTCCTTCTACCACCGGCAACACGATTAACCCGCCCCAACCGGCGTAGCACTGCGCGCCGAACAGCGCGGCGGTAACCGCGCCACAGGCAGAACCGAGCATGATGGAAGGGATCACGCGCAGCGGGTCAGCGGCGGCAAACGGTATCGCCCCTTCGGTGACGCCCACACAGCCCATCACCAGCGCCGCTTTTCCGGCTTCGCGTTCTTCAGAAGAGAAGTTTTTACGCCCCAGCAGCGTCGCCAGCCCTAAGCCCAGCGGCGGTACGCAGATTGCGACGGCGGCAATCGCCACGACGGTATAGACCCCCTGCGCTACGCAGATGAGCATGAAGGCATAGGCCACCTTGTTCACCGGACCGCCCATATCAAAGGCCAGCATCAGCCCCATAATGACCGCTAGCATGACGATGCTGCCTTGCTGCATCCCTTGTAACCATTGCGTCAGGCTGCTGGTCAGCGCGCCCACCGGCTCACCCAGCCCCCACATCATGATACCCGCGGTGATAAAGGTGCCGATGATAGGGATAACGAAGATCGGCATGACCGAACGCAGCACCTTATGCACCGGGATTTTTTTCAGGTAATGCACCACGATACCGCCGATAATCCCGGCAATCAGCGCACCAAAAAACCCGGCGCCAAAGCTGTTGCCCACCCAGGCGCCAATCGCGCAGGGCGCCAGCGCGGAACGTTCAGCTATGGAATAACCTATATACGCGGCGAGGAAAGGCACTATCAGCGTCAGCCCGGCGACGCCGATGTCGAACAGTTTCTTCAGATTCGGGTCAGTTGCGGCATCCGGCACCGCACCTTTGCCATACAGCATGACGGAGACCGCCAGCAAGATGCCGCCCGCGACAACAAAGGGGATCATATGCGACACCCCCGTCATCAGATGCTGACGGGTATTTTTCAGGATCTGCACCAACTCTTTCATACGTCGCTCCCGGGCCAGTGAAAGCCCATATCCATAACGTTGTTGTGGCAAACAATAGGCAATCCGCAGCGACGCAGACAGTGGATAAAAAGGCCATTTACTGGATTTTTGTAATATCAGTACAAAAATGCGATCCGCCTCATAACTTCTACTCTCCGACAGATGACAGCTAACGCGTCGAGTTGTGAGGCGACTCGCACTTTTCACCTTACATTACATTTATCCAGTTTTTGGCAGATTTGTCACATGGCAGAGCTCAACCAAGCCCTTTTATCCTGTAAGCAGAAATCCGTTATGGGAGAGAGGCAATGGCCCTGATTGTGGAATTTACCTGTGAACTGCCCAATGGCGTCCATGCGCGCCCGGCAAGCCACGTGGAAACGCTGTGCAATACCTTTACGTCTCAGATTGAATGGCACAACCTGCGCACTGGCCGAAAAGGTAACGCCAAAAGCGCGCTGTCGCTGATCGGCACCGACACGCTGGCAGGCGACCGTTGCCAGTTGCTGATTACCGGCGCAGATGAAGCCAATGCCCACCAACGACTGAATCAGTGGCTACGCGATGAATTTCCGCATTGCGATGCGCCGCTCGCAGAGGTTAATAACCGTGAATTAGACGCGCTTCCGGCCTCGCTGACTCACCTTAACCCGCAGTTATTCCGCGCCCGCCCCGTCTGCAACGGTAGCGCGGGTGGCGTGCTGACCCCTCTCTCTTCGCTGGATCTTAACGCGCTCGGCGAACTTCCAGCAGCGAAAGACGTGGAGCAGGAACAGTCAGCGCTGGATCGCGGTCTGACGTTGTTAACGAAAAACATTGCGTTCCGTTTGCTGGACAGTGACGGTCCTACCAGCGCGATTCTGGAAGCCCACCGTTCACTGGCAAGCGACGCATCCCTGCGTCAGCATCTGCTGGCTGGCGTTTCGCGCGGCTTAAGCTGCGCGCAGGCGATTGTCGAAAGTGCGAACCATTTCTGCGACGAATTCGCCCGTTCCAGCAGCAGTTATCTGCAGGAACGCGCGCTGGATGTCCGTGACGTCTGCTTCCAGCTGTTACAGCATATTTACGGCGAAACACGTTTTCCGCCGCCGGGCCAATTGACCCAGCCAGCCGTGTGTATGGCGGACGAACTGACGCCAAGCCAGTTTCTGGAGCTGGATAAAACGTACCTGAAAGGGTTGTTGTTAAAAAGCGGCGGCACCACGTCGCACACGGTCATTCTCGCCCGCTCGTTCAATATCCCGACGCTGGTGGGCGTAGAGACAGAGGCCTTAACACCGTGGCGGCATCAGAAAGTGTATATCGACGGAAACGCAGGCGCGGTAGTGGTGTCGCCGAGCGAAGCCATCGAGCGCTATTATCAACAAGAAGCCCGGGTACAGGAGACGCTGCGTGAACAGCAGCGCATCTGGCTGACGCAGGAAGCGCGCACCGCTGACGGCATCCGGATGGAAGTCGCCGCTAACATCGCCCACGCCGTTGAAGCCCAGGCGGCATTCAGTAACGGTGCGGAAGCGGTCGGTCTGTTCCGCACGGAAATGCTGTATATGGATCGCGCCAGCGCGCCGGACGAAAACGAGTTATACAATATTTTTTGCCAGGCGCTGGAGTCCGCGCGGGGACGCAGCATTATCGTGCGCACAATGGACATCGGCGGCGATAAGCCAGTGGACTACCTGAACATTCCTGCCGAAGCCAACCCGTTCCTCGGCTATCGCGCTGTACGCATCTACGAAGAATACGCCGCGCTGTTTACCACCCAACTGCGATCGATTCTGCGCGCATCCGCCCACGGCAGTCTGAAGATCATGATTCCGATGATCTCCTCCATGGAGGAGATCCTGTGGGTCAAAGAGAAACTGGCGGAAGCCAAACAGCAGTTACGCAATGAACACATCCCGTTCGATGAGAAAATCCCTCTTGGCATTATGCTGGAAGTGCCGTCGGTAATGTTCATTATCGACCAGTGCTGCGAAGAAATTGATTTCTTCAGCATCGGCAGCAACGACCTGACGCAATATCTGCTGGCCGTCGATCGCGATAACGCCAAAGTCACCCGCCACTACAACAGCCTGAATCCGGCCTTTTTACGCGCGCTGGACTACGCGGTGCAGGCGGTGCATCGCCAGGGAAAATGGATTGGCCTGTGTGGCGAACTGGGCGCCAAAGGCTCCGTACTGCCGCTGCTCGTGGGGTTAGGCCTGGATGAAATCAGCATGAGCGCACCGTCAATCCCCGCCGCTAAAGCGCGGATGGCGCAACTGGACAGCCGTGCCTGTCGCCAGTTGCTGAATCAGGCGATGGCCTGCCGTACGTCGCTGGAAGTGGAACATTTGCTGGCGCAGTTCCGCATGAGCCAGCAGGACGCCCCGCTGGTCACCGCCGAGTGCATCCGGCTTGACAGCGACTGGCGCAGTAAAGAGGAGGTGATCAAAGGAATGACCGACAACTTACTGCTGGCGGGCCGTTGCCGCTATCCACGCAAACTGGAAGCCGATCTCTGGGCACGCGAAGCAGTATTCTCCACCGGTTTGGGCTTTAGCTTCGCCATTCCACACAGCAAGTCTGAACACATTGAGCAATCGACCATCAGCGTGGCGCGCCTCAACGCGCCGGTGCGTTGGGGAGACGACGATGCGCAGTTCATCATCATGCTCACACTCAACAAACACGCCGCTGGCGATCAGCATATGCGCATTTTCTCGCGCCTGGCCCGCCGGATTATGCATGAAGAATTTCGTAACGCGCTGGTGAACGCCGCGTCCGCCGACGCCATCGCCAGTCTGCTGCAACATGAACTTGAACTCTGAGAGGAAGGAAAATGGAGCTGTATTTAGATACCGCCAATGTGCGGGAAGTCGAACGTCTGGCACGCATCTTCCCGATTGCGGGCGTGACCACCAACCCGAGCATTGTGGCGGCAAGTAAAGAGTCTGTTTGGGATGTGCTGCCTCGCTTACAAAACGCCATTGGCGAAACCGGCATTCTGTTTGCCCAGACCATGAGCCGCGACGCGCAGGGCATGGTGAGCGAAGCGAAGCGACTGAACAACGCCATACCGGGCATTGTGGTGAAAATCCCGGTGACGTCCGAAGGACTGGCCGCAATCAAGCAACTGAAAACCGAAGGGATTACCACCCTCGGCACCGCCGTCTACAGCGCATCGCAGGGGCTGCTGGCCGCGCTGGCAGGCGCAAAATACGTCGCGCCCTACGTCAACCGCGTCGACGCGCAGGGCGGAGACGGCATCCGTACGGTGCAGGAACTGCAAACGCTGCTGGAACTGCACGCCCCGGACAGCAAAGTGCTGGCGGCCAGTTTCAAAACCCCCCGCCAGGCGCTGGACTGTTTGCTGGCAGGTTGCGAAGCGATCACCCTTCCTTTAGATGTAGCGCAACAAATGCTTGATACCCCTGCGGTACAGTCGGCTATTGAGAAGTTTGAGCAAGACTGGAAAAACGCTTTCGGAAACATCAACCTGTAAAGGGGATAACGTATGGATCGCATTATTCAATCACCTGGTAAATACATCCAGGGAGCAGATGTCATCACACGTCTTGGCGACTACCTCAAGCCGCTGGCGGAACGCTGGCTGGTTGTCGGCGACAAATTTGTTCTGGGTTTCGCCCAGGGCGCGCTGGAAAAAAGCATCCAGGACGCCGGACTGACGCTGGAAATCGCACCGTTTGGCGGCGAATGTTCCCAGAACGAGATTGACCGACTGCGCGACGTGGCTGAAAAAGCGCAATGTGCGGCTGTGCTCGGCATCGGCGGGGGTAAAACGCTTGATACCGCAAAAGCGCTTGCACACTTTATGAACGTACCGGTCGCTATCGCGCCGACGATTGCCTCCACCGATGCGCCATGCAGCGCCCTTTCCGTTATCTACACCGACGCCGGAGAATTCGACCGTTATCTGATGCTGCCGCATAACCCGCACATGGTGATCGTCGACACTAAAATTGTCGCTGGCGCCCCGTCGCGTTTGTTAGCCGCAGGTATTGGCGATGCGCTGGCAACCTGGTTTGAAGCGCGCGCTTGTTCACGTAGCGGCGCGGTTACCATGGCGGGAGGGAAATGCACCCAGGCCGCGCTGGCGCTGGCTGAGCTGTGCTACAACACGCTGCTGGAAGAGGGCGAAAAAGCGATGCTGGCCGCCGAGCAGCACGTTGTGACGCCCGCTCTTGAGCGTGTAATCGAAGCGAACACCTACCTGAGCGGCGTCGGTTTTGAAAGTGGAGGTCTGGCGGCAGCCCACGCGATCCATAACGGCCTGACGGCGATTCCTGATGCGCATCACTACTATCATGGTGAAAAAGTGGCGTTTGGTACGTTGACGCAGTTGGTGCTGGAAAATGCCCCGGTAGAAGAAATTGAAACTGTCGCCGCGCTGTGTCACTCCGTCGGTCTACCAATCACACTGGCGCAACTGGATATTAAACAGGATATTCCGGCGAAAATGCGCACTGTGGCAGAAGCCGCCTGTGCGGAAGGAGAAACGATCCATAACATGCCTGGCGGTGCGACGCCGGACGAAGTGTATGCCGCCCTGCTGGTGGCCGATCAATACGGTCAGCGCTACCTGCAAGAGTGGGAATAAGTTGAGTTTGCCGGATGGCGCTAACGCCATCCGGCATCCAGGCTTACATTTACAGCAGGTCGAAACGGTCGAGATTCATCACTTTCACCCATGCCGCGACAAAGTCCTTCACGAACTTCTCGCGAGCGTCGTTGCAGGCATACACTTCAGCCAGCGCACGCAGCACGGAGTTAGAACCAAACACCAGGTCAGCGCGGGTTGCGGTGTACTTCACTTCGCCGCTCAGACGATCGCGTCCTTCAAACAGTTCGCCAGACTCATCGGTCGCTTTCCATTCGTTGCGCATATCCAGCAGATTCACGAAGAAATCGTTGCTGAGTACGCCGACACGGTCAGTGAAGACGCCGTTCTGGCTGCCGTCGAAGTTTGTGCCGAGCACGCGCATCCCGCCGACCAGGGCCGTCATCTCCGGCGCGGTCAGGGTAAGCTGTTGTGCTTTATCAATCAGCAGTGACTCGGTGGTGGAGACATCCAGACGCGCACGGTAGTTACGGAAACCGTCAGCAATCGGCTCAAGCAGTTCAAAAGTCTCGATATCCGTCTGATCCTGACGGGCATCCACCCGGCCCGGCGTAAACGGTACGCCAATGCTCACGCCAGCATCACTCGCCGCCTTCTCAATGCCCACCACCCCGGCCAGCACGATGATATCGGCCAGAGAGGCTTTACCCGTCGACTTTTGAATCTCTTCCAGCACCGGCAATACGCGCGCCGCCGTGGCGTTAACATCCCAGTCGCGCTGTGGCGCTAAAGCCAGACGCGCACCGTTGGCGCCGCCGCGTTTGTCACCGCCGCGGAAGGTGGACGCCGACGCCCAGGCGACAGAAACCAGTTCGCTGACGGACAGGCCGGAAGATGCAATCGCCGCCTTCAGGTTAATGATGTCTTCTTCGGTTGGTTGATAAACCGGCTGTGGCAGCGGATCCTGCCAGATCAGATCTTCTTTCGGTACTTCCGGACCGATATAGCGCGCTTTCGGCCCCATATCCCTGTGCGTTAATTTGAACCACGCGCGGGCGAAGGCTTCGTTAAAGGCCTGCGGATCGTTGAGGAAGCGACGGGAAATCTTTTCGAATTCCGGATCAAAACGCAGCGTCAGATCGGTCACCAGCATCGTCGGCTTACGTTTCTTCGACGGATCAAACGGATCCGGAATGATTTCCGGAGCATCCACCGCTTCAAACTGGATCGCCCCTGCCGGGCTGCGCGTTTGCACCCACTCGTATTTAAACAGGTTCTCGAAGAAGTAATTGCTCCACTGGGTTGGGGTTTGCGTCCACACAACTTCCAGACCGGAGGTAATCGCATCCGCGCCAGAACCGCTGCCAAAAGAGCTTGCCCAGCCTAAGCCCTGGGCTTCAATCGGCGCCGCTTCCGGATCTGGCCCAACGTGAGAGGCAGCTGCCGCGCCGTGGGTTTTCCCAAGCGTATGTCCGCCGCCGATCAGCGCGACGGTTTCTTCGTCATTCATCCCCATGTTGCCAAAGGTGGCGCGAATAGCCGCCGCCGCAGACAATGGTTCACCGCTGTGATCCGGACCTTCCGGGTTCACGTAGATCAGCCCCATCTCAGTGGCGCCCAGCGGCGCTTTCGCCAGCGCTTCCGGGTGGCGGTGAGTCAACCAGGCTTTCTCATCGCCCCAGTTCACATCGAGATCCGGTTCCCAGACGTCTTCACGTCCTGCGCCGAAGCCAAAGGTGCGGAAGCCCGAGTTTTCCAGCGCCACGTTGCCCGCCAGAATAAACAGATCCGCCCAGGAAATTTTTTGCCCGTATTTTTGTTTGATTGGCCACAGCAGACGACGTGCTTTGTCGAGGCTGACGTTGTCAGGCCAGGAGTTCAGCGGGGCGAAGCGCTGTTGACCGCGACCTGCGCCGCCTCGTCCGTCAATCGAACGGTAAGTGCCCGCGCCATGCCAGGCCATACGAATAAACAGACCGGCATAGCTGCCCCAGTCGGCAGGCCACCACGGTTGCGATTCGGTCAGCAACGCTTTGAGATCGCCTTTAAGGGCGGAGTAATCTAATTTGCTGAATTCTTTGCGGTAGTCAAAGTCCTCACCCAGCGGGTTGGAACGATTGGAATGTTGATTCAGAAGGTCCACGCGAAGTTGGTTAGGCCACCAGTCGCGGCTGGTGGTTCCTGCGCCAGCGCTCTGGTCGTGACCGCCCTTATGGAACGGGCATTTTCCGGTGGATAAGGTGTTATGGGTATCGTCAGACGTGCTCATATCTCAGCTCCCTTTTCAATGTTACCGTTACGATATACACCACAGGAGCTTAGATATAGTCGATATAATCCACAGATTCGATAGTCGATACCTTTTATATTTTACGTTAACAAGATGTGGATCAAAACGAGGCGTAAAAAAGCCCTCCAGGGAGGGCCGGGGTATTTACAGGGCAGGTCTGACGCCCAGTGTGTGGCAGATTGCGTAACTCATCTCCGCGCGGTTAAGTGTATAGAAATGAAAATCTTTTACCCCTTCACGGCTGAGAATCTTAACCATATCCATAGCAATATTGGCGCCGACCAGTTTCCGTGTTTCCGCATCGTCATCAAGACCGTTAAACATTTGTGACATCCATGCCGGAATACGCACATTGGTCATATCCGCGAACTTCTTCGCCTGTTTAAAGTTAGAGACCGGCAGGATGCCAGGGATAATTTCCACATCAATGCCTGCCGAAACGCAGCGATCGCGAAAACGCAGGTAGCTTTCGACGTCAAAGAAGAACTGGGTAATCGCGCGGTTGGCGCCAGCATCCACTTTACGCTTCAGGTTCAACAGATCTGCCTGAGCGCTTTTCGCTTCCGGATGCACTTCCGGATAGGCCGCCACGGAGATATCAAAATCCGCCACTTCTTTCAGCAGGCTGACCAGGTCAGTTGCGTACATATCCGGCTTGCCGCTGCCCGGAGGCAGGTCGCCGCGCAGGGCAACGATATGGCGAATGCCGTTATTCCAGTAGTCACGGGCGATGGTACGCAGTTCATCGCGGGTCGCGTCGATGCAGGTCAGATGCGGCGCGGCTTCCAGCCCGGTACGATCTTTAATGCCTTTAATGATGCTGTGCGTACGGTCGCGTTCACCGGAATTGGCTCCGTACGTTACCGACACAAACTTCGGCTTCAGGCTGCTCAGGCGATCGATAGAATTCCACAGGGTTTGCTCCATTTCACTGGTGCGCGGCGGGAAAAACTCGAACGAAACGTTAATCTGACCCTGGACTTCCGCCAGGCTCTGATTCAGGGCTTCCCGCTGGTTGGCGTGAAAAAAGCTCATACCTTACCTCATCAATCGCGTGTCATTATATGTTGTGTTGTGAACATCTATCCGTTTAGACGTCCAGATGTAAAAATGACGGAAAAGTGCGATGCCGTCAACCTAAAAATCAGCGTAAAAGGTGAGGAAAACTCAGGGAAGATGAAAATAATTCATGACGCCAGGGATACCCCGGTATCAGAACCGGACTGACGCTAGCCACTGCCATCGCGCAACGTCCTCTGGCAGCGTCGCCAGGCCAGCCTGAAGCGTCAGTTCACCGTTGCATAGCGGGCGGAAAACTACGCCCCGGCGCTGAATAGCGGCGAACGACGCGGGAAGTAAGCTCAGACCGTCGCCGTGGGCGATGCGGGCGAGCAGCACATCGTGCTCCAGCGGTTCTTCTATACAGGCGGGGAAATAGCCAGCGCGATGAAAAATTTTCCGCGTGTAGTCAAAGAACGCCGGATTGCGCTCACGCTTAAACCAGAATAACGGTCGGTGGTTCAGCCCCTTCAGGGAAAGTGAGGCGGTTTCCGCTTCCGGCCAGCTGGCGGGCAGTGCGGCTATCAGCGGCTCCTGCCAGTCTACTGGCGTAACAGCGAGCCCGGCGGTCTCCAGCGGTAGCGCCACCAGCGCGGCATCCAGCTTGCCCCGACGCACCAGGCGCGCAAGTTCTGGCGATCCGTGGCGTACGATATGCAGTCGCTGCACGCGCGTGCGCAACTGCGTTTCCAGCGGTGCAAACACGCCTTGTTCGAATGCGGTGCTTAATCCCAGTCGTAGCGCGCGATCACCGCGTTGTGCGACCCGTTGCAGCATCGCGTAGGTTTTTTCCTGCATCTCCAGCAGAGGACCGACGATTTCAAGCACCCGCCGCCCTTCTTCTGTCAACGTTAACCCTTTGGTATGACGAACAAAAAGCGTTACCCCCAGCCGTTCTTCAAGCTGGCGAATATGGCGGCTCAGTGGGGGCTGCGACATAAACAATCGCTGCGCCGCACGGCTCATGTTGTTCTCTTCTGCTACCACGGCAAAGTAGCGCAGCAGACGGATATCCAGAGCATGTATCAGCGGTGATGTCATACCAAAAAGGTATCACGAAAACGGTATTATCGATATTTTTTCGGACATCCTATCCTCACGCCACATACTGTGCACCAGGAGAAAAAGACCATGTATTCCGAGCGTTTTATAAAGGGCCAGCAGATGCTGCAACAGGTAGACGGTAAAGGCGGCGATGCGGTTATCGACAGTTTGCGGGATATCGCGCCGGACTTCGCCCGCTATCTGATTGAATTTCCGTTTGGCGACATTTATTCCCGCTCAGAGCTGGATTTACGCAGTCGGGAAATCGCCACGGTCGCGGCATTAACCGCCATGGGCAACGCCGCGCCGCAGCTAAAAGTGCATATCGAAGCCGCCTTACATGTCGGACTTACGCAGGCGGAAATCATTGAAGTCATGATGCAGATGGCGGTCTACGCCGGATTTCCGGCTGCGCTAAACGGGCTGTTCGCCGCAAAAGAGGTTTTTGCCCGACAATAAAATAGCGTCGACCACAGGCAAATTACATGAATCGCCAGCCGGTATCGCGCCCGATGACAACGCTGATGCAGCCGGATAAGGCGAAACCGCCCTCCGGCCTGCAACACAGGTTATAACAGTTGCGCCAGGCGGTTGATGTCCGACTGAATCGCCCCGGCGGTCACGTCGCGTCCCGCGCCCGGCCCGCGGATCACCAGCGGGTTGTCGCGATACCAGCGGCTTTCGATGGCAAATACGTTATCACACGGCAGCAGCGCCGCCAGCGGATGCTCCGGGCGCACGGCTTCGACGCCAACGCGCGCTTTACCGTTAGCGTCAAAACGCGCCACGTAGCGCAGCACCAGTCCCATCTCGCGGGCGGCCTCCAGACGCTGAACCATCTGCTCATTCAGCTCATCGCCGTTTTCAAAGAAATGGTCGATGGAGCCCTCTTCGCAATGCGCGGGTACCAACGACTCGACGCGCACCTGATCCGGCTCGATATCGTAACCTGCTTCACGTGCCAGAATCACCAGTTTACGCATCACGTCTTTACCGGACAGATCCACACGCGGGTCCGGCTCGGTCAGCCCCTGCTGCCAGGCCTGATCCACCAGTTCGGTGAACGGCACGGTGCCGTCAAACTGCAGGAACAGCCACGAGAGCGTACCGGAGAAGATCCCACTGATCGACAAAATGGTATCGCCACTGTCGATGAGATCGCGCACGGTATGGTTGATTGGCAATCCGGCCCCCACGGTGGCGTTATACAGCCAGTGGCGACCCGTTTTATCAAACGCGTCGTGAATTTGCCGGTACTTGTCACTGTTACTCGCCCCGGCCAGTTTATTGGCGCTGATAACGTGAAAACCGTGGCTGGCAAAGTCGAGATATTGATCCGCCAGTTGCTCGCTCGCCGTCACGTCCAGCACCACCAGATCATCGTACGGGTGCGCGCGCATCCATAAAAACAGCGACTCTTCATCCTGTTCAACGGCTTCGTCGCCAAAGAACGCCAGCGCACGGCTGGCATCCAGTCCTTCGTAGTTCAGCAGGCTGCGGCGACTGTCCACCACGCCCGCCAGCACAAATTCAAACCCGGTACGCGCCGACAACGTGCTCTGCTCGCGGGCAAACAGTTCCAGCCAACGGGAGCCAATATTGCCCTTACCAAACAGCACCAGACCGATACGCTTTTCGGCGCGGAAAAGAGACTGATGTAAGCCCTGAATCAGGCTTTCGGTCGGGCCTGTACGTAACACCGCGACCAGGCTGATGCCCTCTTCCGATTGCCAGGTGAACTCGACCGGCTGACCTTTTAGTTGCTGCCAAAAACGGTGGCAGTGCAGCGGGTTGCGGGTGACCCCCGCACCGACCATTGCCACCAGCGCAAGCCCCTGCCGCAGGCGCAGTTCTCCCGGTAAGCCCGCCTCGTCAAGGATCCTCAGCGCGCTGTCGGCGACTTCAGAGGTGTAGCAGAACTGAAGCAGTTGACGATCGTGATGGACGCCCACCGCCAGCGGTCGCACCTGCGCGCGTTTCAGGATCTGGTCGATATCCTTATACGCCAGCTTAAACTCCTGGCTCGCGGGCACCTGAAACTCAATCAGGCACACATCATCATGACTGGTAACGATACGCGCGCCTGTCCCGGAAGCCAGCACACGTTCAATGCGCGTGGACCCCTGATCCGGCGTGTAGCTACAGCGTAATTGCAGATCGATATCGCTGCCGGAAACGGGCTGCAGCGTGCGCGCGTGCAGCACCGGCGCTGCCAGACGCGCCAGCTCGCTGGCTTCATCCAGACGCAACAGGGGCAGCAGGCAGGCATCCTTCACCTTGCGCGGATCGGCGCTGTAAACCCCGGCGACGTCGCTCCAGATGGTGACCCGGGAAACGCCCGCCAGCGCGCCTATCTGCGTCGCCGAGTAGTCAGAACCGTTGCGCCCCAGCAGTACCGTTTCACCCGCATTGCTGCGGCTGATAAAACCCGTGACCACCAGACGTTTGCCCGGATGCTGCACCAGCAACTGTTGCAACAACGGATAAGATAAACCTTCGTCGACCTGCGGCTGCGCGGCGCGCTCGGCGCGGAGAAATTCGCGCGCGTCCAGCCAGGCGGATTCCATTCCCTGCTGATTGAGCACCGCAGACATCAGTCGCGCGGACCAGACTTCGCCGTGGCCGACCACTTCCGCGTAGACCGCATCGGTGACGCCGCTGTCCAGCAGCGCCGCCAGACGTTCCAGGTCGCTGATGAACAGACTGATCAAACTGTCCGCCACATCGGCAGGCAGCAGACCGCTGATCAGATCGCACTGATAGCGACGAAGAGTTTGTTGCACCTGATGCGCAGAGAGGCGATCGGTCTGACTGAGTTTCAGCCAGCTAATCAACTGGTTGGTGGTGCTGCCTGCGGCGGAAACCACCATCATATCGTCAGGCTGTGAGTATTCCGCCATAATGCCCGCCACGCGCAGATAACACTTCACGTCAGCCAGACTACTGCCACCAAATTTATGCAGTTGGCGACCCTTCGCCCCTGCCTGCGCAATCACACTCATGTTTACCCCTTGTTTGCAGCCCGGAAGCCATTTTCCAGGTCGGCAATTAAATCTTCGCCATCTTCAATACCGGTGGAGATACGCAGCAGCGTCTCGGAGATCCCGGCGGCAGCGCGCGCTTCGGGCGCCATGCCTGCATGGGTCATCGTCGCGGCGTGAGAGATCAAACTTTCCACTCCCCCTAAGGATTCCGCCAGCGTAAACAACGACAGCCCGCCGAGGAAACGACGCAGCGTCTGCTCATCGCCATCCAGTTCAAAACTCAACATCGCGCCAAAGCCTTTTTGCTGGCGCGCGGCAATTTCATGGCCCTGATTTTCCGGCAGTGATGGATGATACAGTTTTTTCACCAGCGGCTGGGTTTGCAGGTAATCGACAATCGCCTGCGCGTTACGCTGCGCCACTTCCATGCGCGGCGACAGCGTGCGCAGCCCGCGCAGCAGCAAATAGCTGTCAAAGGCGCTACCGGTGACGCCGATATTATTCGCCCACCATGCCAGTTCGGTAACGGTATCCGGATCTTTCGCAATCACCACGCCCGCCACCACGTCAGAGTGGCCATTCAGATATTTCGTGCATGAATGCAACACCAGATCGGCGCCCAATGCCAGCGGATTTTGCAACGCCGGGCTTAAAAACGTGTTATCGACGACGCTCACCGCCCCGGCGTCCCGCGCCAACTGGCAGATCTTCGCAATATCCACCACGCGTAACAGCGGATTACTCGGACTTTCTACCAGTACCAGCTTCGGTTTTTCCGCCAGCGCGGCCCGTAGCGCTTGCTCGTTGCCCTGGTCGACAAACAGGACGCGATAGCACCCACGCTTCGCCAGACTGTCAAACAGGCGATAGCTGCCGCCATAGCAGTCGTGCGGCGCCACCAGCAGGTCGCCAGGCTTCAGGAATACCGTCGTCACCAGATGGATCGCCGACATGCCGGTATTGGTCAACACCGCGCCCGCACCGCCTTCCAGTTCCGCCAGCGCACGCTGAACCACATCGCGCGTCGGGTTGCCGCGGCGAGAATAGTCATGAGCGCGAGGTTCATTAAAACCGGTGAAATTATAGGTGCTGGAAAGATGAATCGGCGGGACGACACAACCGTACTGTTCGTCGTCATTTAACCCGCTACGCACTGCGATGGTGGCCTGTTTACGCGTCATGTTAGGGTGTTCCTGAGCTGAGTCGGTGAAAAGTCAGGCTTCAGAGTAAACATTGTGACAATAGACGTCAATACATCTGGACATCTAAACTTCTTTGCGTATAGATTGAGCAAACAGCAAATAGCCGTTAAAATTATATGCATTAGCGCACAACTACAGGCGCTTTACCCGTGTCATGGGATCGCCTGTACGGTAAACTATGCGGAATTCCGGCTGATAGCCACACCGCGTGTGGTCTGGCCCCATATTAATGACAAAGAGGATTAAGGTATCTCATGGCTGAATGGAGCGGCGAATATATCAGCCCATACGCTGAGCACGGTAAGAAGAGTGAACAAGTTAAGAAAATTACGGTTTCCATTCCTCTGAAGGTGTTAAAAATCCTCACCGATGAACGTACGCGTCGTCAGGTGAACAACCTGCGTCACGCCACCAACAGCGAGCTGCTGTGCGAAGCGTTTTTGCACGCCTTTACCGGGCAACCTCTTCCGAACGATGAAGATTTGCGAAAAGAGCGCAGCGACGAGATCCCGGAAGCGGCAAAAGAAATCATGCGTGAACTGGGTATCGATCCGGAGACGTGGGAATACTGATTTACAGAGACAAAAAAAGCGCCTTTCGGCGCTTTTTTCTTTGACAGCAGAATCTTATTTGCTGCCCGGGATGCTGAAACGCTTGTTGAAGCGGTCAACACGGCCACCGGTTGCAACGTCACGCTGTTTGCCTGTGTAGAACGGGTGGCATTTACCGCACACGTCCAGGTTCAGATCGTGACCAACGGTAGAGCGGATTTTCATGACGTTACCGCAAGAACAGGTAGCAGTAATTTCTTCGTATTTCGGGTGAATATCTTTTTTCATGGGGAAACCTCAGTTTAAGGCCGCGTCGCTCTTCCAGCCCTAACGCCAGACACCACGCGATGTTAATTATTTCCCGTCGCCTTCCACTCTACACCAGCAGCGCGAAATTCTCGGGTAATGGTCAATTTTTGACGCGATCAATTTGCATCAAAGGCGGCGAATCATACAGAAATTAGCCAGCTCATGCAAACTGATTCACTTGTCCACCGCAACTAATGTGTATACTAACCCGCCAGATTTCAAGTCAGGATGATGTCATGCCCGTTGCGCACGTTGCCTTACCCGTTCCGCTTCCCCGCACCTTTGACTACCTTCTGCCGGAAGGGATGAACGTCAAAGCCGGGTGTCGCGTGCGCGTTCCGTTTGGCAAGCAGCAGGAGCGTGTCGGGATCGTCGTGTCGGTCAGCGACAAGAGCGAACTGCCGCTGAATGAGCTCAAAGCGGTGGTTGAGGTGCTGGACGGCGAACCGGTTTTCTCGCCGTCCGTCTGGCGGCTGCTGATGTGGGCGGCGGATTACTATCATCATCCTATCGGCGATGTGCTGTTTCATGCCCTACCCATTCTGCTGCGCCAGGGGAAACCGGCAACCAATACGCCAATGTGGTACTGGTTCGCCACCGAAGACGGTCAGGCGGTCGACCTCAACAGCTTAAAGCGTTCACCCAAACAGCAACAGGCGCTGGCGGCGCTGCGGCAGGGTAAAATCTGGCGCGACCAGGTGGCGGACCTCGAATTTAACGACACCGCGCTACAGGCGCTACGTAAAAAAGGTCTGTGCGAGCTGGCAAGCGAAACACCGGGCTTTAGCGACTGGCGCGCCGGTTACGCGGTTTGCGGCGATCGTTTGCGTCTGAACACAGAACAGGCCACCGCCGTAGGCGCAATTCATAGCGCCTCGGACAGTTTCTCCGCCTGGCTGCTGGCAGGCGTCACCGGCTCCGGTAAAACAGAAGTCTACCTGAGCGTGCTGGAAAACGTCCTCGCCCAGGGAAAGCAGGCGCTGGTGATGGTGCCGGAAATTGGCCTGACGCCGCAGACCATCGCCCGCTTTCGCGAACGCTTCAACGCGCCGGTGGAAGTGCTGCATTCCGGTCTTAACGACAGTGAACGCCTTTCCGCCTGGCTGAAAGCGAAAAACGGCGAGGCGGCGATTGTAATCGGTACGCGCTCTTCTTTATTTACGCCGTTCAAAAACCTGGGCGTCATCGTGATTGATGAGGAACACGACAGTTCCTATAAACAGCAAGAAGGCTGGCGCTACCATGCGCGCGATCTGGCCGTCTATCGCGCCCATAGCGAACACATTCCGATTATCCTCGGTTCCGCTACGCCCGCGCTGGAAACGCTGTGTAACGTTCGACAGAAAAAATACCGTCTGCTGCGTCTGACGCGGCGTGCGGGAAATGCCCGCCCCGCCACGCAGCATGTGCTGGATTTAAAGGGCCAGCAGATACAGGCCGGGTTAGCGCCAGCGCTGATCGCCCGGATGCGCCAGCATTTGCAGGCAGACAACCAGGTGATCCTGTTCCTCAATCGTCGGGGTTTCGCACCCGCGCTGCTATGTCATGACTGCGGCTGGATTGCCGAATGCCCGCGCTGCGATCACTACTACACCCTCCATCAGGCCCAGCATCACCTGCGCTGCCATCACTGCGACAGCCAGCGCCCTGTGCCGCGCCAGTGCCCAACCTGCGGCTCTACACACATGGTGCCGGTCGGTTTAGGCACCGAGCAGCTTGAACAGGCGTTGGCGCCCTTCTTCCCCGGGGTGCCGATTTCCCGTATCGACCGCGACACAACCAGTCGCAAAGGCGCGCTGGAGCAACATCTGGCGGAAGTGCATCGCGGCGGCGCGCGGATCCTGATTGGCACGCAAATGCTGGCAAAAGGCCATCACTTCCCGGACGTCACGCTGGTCGCCTTGCTCGACGTAGACGGCGCGCTGTTTTCCGCAGACTTCCGATCCGCTGAACGGTTTGCCCAACTGTATACCCAGGTGTCCGGACGCGCAGGGCGCGCAGGCAAACAGGGTGAAGTGGTGTTGCAAACCCATCATCCGGAACATCCGCTGCTCCAGACGCTGCTGCATAAGGGCTATGACGCGTTTGCCGAGCAAGCGTTGGCGGAACGTCAGACGATGCAATTGCCGCCGTGGACCAGCCACGTCATCGTGCGGGCGGAAGACCATAACAATCAGTTGGCCCCGCTGTTTTTACAGCAGTTGCGCAATCTGATTCAGGCCAGCCCCCTGGCAGACGAGAAACTGTGGGTGCTGGGCCCGGTTCCTGCGCTGGCGCCAAAGCGCGGCGGACGCTATCGCTGGCAGATTTTATTGCAGCATCCTTCACGGGTTCGCCTGCAACATATTGTCAGCGGCACCCTTGCGCTCATCAACACGCTGCCGGACGCGCGCAAGGTGAAATGGGTGCTGGATGTCGATCCGATCGAGGGATAACGCCTTCACGATGCGAGGCGGATCGTAAAATTCAACACCCATCACACTTTTTATGAAAATTCTGTAACCGTTTCCATTCGCTATCTGATAAAAATGTTTTCGATGTGATTTCAACAGGGATAGTGCTGCGCCGGATTACCCTGGCGAGGAGAAAGAGTGAAACCGAAGAAGCAGGTTGTTGCCGCTACAATGAAAGATGTTGCCGAGAAGGCGAAAGTCTCAACGGCAACCGTGTCCCGCGCGCTGATGAACCCGGAAAAAGTCTCCCAGTCCACCCGAAACCGGGTCGAACAGGCCGCAATGGAAGTAGGCTATTTACCGCAGGCGGCGGGACGCAACGTTAAACGAAATGAATCGCGGACGATCCTGGTGATTGTGCCGGATATTTGCGATCCCTTCTTTAGCGAGATCATCCGTGGCATTGAGATCACCGCCGCAAGTCATGGCTATCTGGTGCTCATTGGCGACTGCGCGCATCAGAACCAGCAGGAAAAAACGTTCGTTAACCTCATCATCACCAAGCAAATCGACGGGATGCTGCTGCTCGGTTCGCGCCTGCCGTTTGACGCCAGTATTGAAGAACAGCGCAATCTGCCGCCGATGGTGATGGCAAACGAATTTGCCCCAGAGCTGGAGCTTCCTACGGTACATATCGATAACCTGACCGCCGCCTTTGATGCCGTGAATTATTTACATGAGCTGGGGCATCAGCGCATCGGGTGTATTGCCGGGCCGGAAGAGATGCCGCTGTGCCATTATCGCCTGCAGGGTTATGTGCAGGCGTTGCGCCGCTGCGGCATTACCGTCGACCCGCACTATATCGCCCGTGGCGACTTCACTTACGAAGCGGGGGGCAATGCGTTAAAACAGCTGATGGCGCTGCCGCAGCCGCCGACGGCGGTATTCTGCCATAGCGATGTGATGGCGTTAGGCGCGCTCTCCTGGGCCAAACGCCAGGGAATGAAAGTGCCAAACGATCTGTCGATCATTGGCTTCGACAATATCGCCCTGTCAGAATTTTGCGATCCGCCGCTGACGACGGTCGCACAGCCGCGTTTCCAAATCGGCTGCGAAGCAATGCTGCTGTTGCTCGATCAGATGCAGGGGCAAAATGTGAGCAGCGGCTCGCGTTTAATGGACTGCGAACTGATCCTCAGGGGCTCCACTCGCGCCTTAACGTAAACCTTTCAGACACCCGCGTCTGGTCAAAGGCCCGCCGCTTAAGTAACATGGCGGGCTGACGAACGAATAAATACAGCGAAACGATAGTGGCACAACGAGATTATGTACGTCGCGGCCAACCGGCACCTTCGCGGCGCAAAAAGAGCACCTCACGGAAAAAGCAACGCAACACGTCTGCGGTATCGCCCGCAATGGTCGCCATTGCCGCCGCCGTCCTTGTGGCCTTTATCGGTGGTCTGTACTTCATCACGCATCACAAAAAAGAAGAATCAGAAACGTTGCAGAGCCAGAAAGTGACGGGCAACGGGTTGCCGCCGAAGCCGGAAGAGCGCTGGCGCTACATCAAGGAGCTGGAAAGCCGCCAGCCTGGCGTACGTGCGCCAACGGAACCGTCCGCAGGCGGTGAAGTGATGAAACCGGATCAACTGACCAACGAACAGCGACAGTTACTGGCGCAGATGCAGGCAGATATGCGCCAGCAGCCTACGCAGCTCAACGAAGTACCGTGGAACGAGCAGACGCCGGAACAGCGTCAGCAAACGCTGCAACGTCAGGCTCAACAGCGTCAGGTTGAGCAGCAGTACACGCAGCCGGTACAGCAACCGCGAACCCAGACACAGCCGCAAACGCGTACGGCTCAGTCAGCGCCGGTTCAACAGCCGCCGAAGCAAACCTCGCAGCCGAAGCAAACGGCGTCCCAGCAGCCGTATCAGGATCTGTTGCAGACACCGGCGCATACCGCCGCTTCGCAGCCTAAAACGCAGCAGGCCGCGCCGATTTCCCGTGCGCCAGATGCGCCTAAGCCTGCCGCTGAGAAAAAAGACGAGCGTCGCTGGATGGTGCAATGCGGCTCCTTTAAAGGCGCTGAACAGGCGGAAACCGTGCGCGCCCAGTTGGCTTTCGAAGGCTTTGACTCCAAAATCACCACCAACAACGGCTGGAATCGCGTGGTTATCGGGCCGGTGAAAGGCAAAGAAAATGCCGACAGCACCCTGAGCCGTCTGAAGATGGCTGGCCACACAAACTGCATTCGACTCGCCGCCGGGGGTTGAAACCCCCAAAATCCCCCCCATCTATAGTTGCATTATGCCCCGTACACCGTGCGGGGCTTGTATTCTGCATTTGTAACCAAGGGGTCTGCTCGTGACAACAATAGTAAGCGTACGCCGTAACGGCCATGTGGTTATCGCCGGCGATGGCCAGGCCACGCTGGGTAATACCGTAATGAAAGGCAACGTGAAGAAAGTGCGCCGCCTGTACAATGACAAAGTCATTGCGGGCTTTGCGGGTGGCACCGCGGACGCATTCACGCTGTTCGAACTGTTTGAGCGCAAGCTGGAAATGCATCAGGGTCACCTGGTCAAAGCCGCCGTTGAGCTGGCGAAAGACTGGCGTACCGATCGCATGCTGCGCAAGCTCGAAGCACTGCTGGCGGTTGCCGATGAAACCGCGTCGCTCATCATCACCGGTAATGGCGACGTCGTGCAGCCTGAAAACGATCTGATTGCCATCGGCTCCGGCGGTCCCTACGCCCAGGCCGCGGCGCGTGCTTTGCTGGAAAACACCGAGCTCGGCGCTCGCGACATTGCTGAAAAAGCGTTGGATATTGCAGGCGATATCTGCATTTATACCAACCACTTCCACACCATCGAAGAATTGACCTCTAAAGCGTAAGGATCTCCCATGTCTGAAATGACCCCACGCGAAATCGTCAGCGAACTGAACAAGCACATCATCGGCCAGGATAACGCCAAGCGCTCCGTGGCGATTGCGCTGCGTAACCGCTGGCGCCGTATGCAGCTCGACGAAGAGCTGCGCCATGAAGTGACGCCTAAAAATATCCTGATGATTGGCCCGACCGGCGTCGGTAAAACCGAGATCGCCCGTCGTCTGGCGAAACTGGCCAACGCGCCGTTCATCAAAGTTGAAGCGACCAAATTCACCGAAGTCGGCTACGTTGGTAAAGAAGTCGACTCCATTATTCGCGATCTCACCGACGCCGCCGTCAAAATGGTGCGCGTACAGGCGATCGAAAAAAACCGCTACCGCGCGGAAGAGATGGCGGAAGAGCGCATTCTCGACGTGCTGATCCCGCCGGCAAAAAACAACTGGGGCCAGGCGGAACAGCAGGCCGAGCCGTCTGCGGCGCGCCAGGCATTCCGTAAAAAACTGCGTGAAGGCCAACTCGACGATAAAGAAATCGAGATCGACCTTGCCGCAGCGCCAATGGGCGTTGAAATCATGGCGCCGCCGGGAATGGAAGAGATGACCAGCCAGCTGCAGTCAATGTTCCAGAACCTCGGCGGACAGAAACAGAAACCGCGTAAGCTGAAAATCAAAGACGCGATGAAGCTGTTGATCGAAGAAGAAGCGGCCAAGCTGGTGAATCCGGAAGAGCTTAAGCAGGATGCCATCGACGCCGTGGAGCAGCACGGGATCGTGTTTATCGACGAGATCGACAAAATCTGTAAACGCGGCGAATCGTCTGGTCCGGACGTCTCCCGTGAAGGCGTACAGCGTGACCTGCTGCCGCTGGTAGAAGGCTGCACCGTCTCCACCAAACACGGTATGGTCAAAACCGATCACATTCTGTTTATCGCGTCTGGCGCATTCCAGGTGGCGAAACCGTCTGACCTGATCCCGGAGCTGCAGGGTCGTCTGCCGATTCGCGTTGAGCTTCAGGCGCTGACCACCAGCGACTTCGAACGCATTCTGACCGAACCGAACGCTTCCGTTACCGTTCAGTACAAAGCGCTGATGGCGACCGAAGGCGTGAACATTGAGTTTACCGATTCTGGTATTAAGCGCATTGCCGAAGCCGCATGGCAGGTGAACGAAACCACCGAGAACATCGGCGCCCGTCGTTTGCACACCGTTCTGGAGCGTCTGATGGAAGATATTTCCTACGATGCGAGCGATTTGAATGGCCAAAGCATAACAATTGATGCGGATTATGTGAGCAAACATCTGGATGCGCTGGTCGCAGATGAAGATCTGAGCCGTTTTATCTTATAATCGCGTTCAATGCATTTTCATCACTGTTGATGGGGCTGAAAGGCCCCATTTTTATTGGCGCTAACTATGACTGAACAACACATTAGCCGCACTCAGGCCTGGCTGGAAAGTTTACGACCCAAAACCCTGCCGCTGGCCTTCGCGGCCATTATCGTCGGCACCACGCTGGCGTGGTGGCAGGGATATTTCGATCCGCTGGTGGCCCTGCTGGCGTTAATTACCGCCGGGCTGCTGCAAATCCTGTCGAATCTTGCCAATGACTATGGCGACGCGGTAAAAGGCAGCGACAAGCCGGACCGCATCGGGCCGCTGCGCGGAATGCAAAAAGGGGTGATTACCCAGCAGGAGATGAAACGCGCGCTGATTATCACCGTGGCGCTCATTTGCCTGTCAGGGCTGGCGTTGGTGGCTGTGGCTTGCCATACCCTGACTGATTTTGTCGGTTTCCTCGTGCTCGGCGGGCTGTCGATTATCGCCGCCATCACTTACACCGTGGGTAATCGTCCGTATGGTTATATTGGTCTGGGTGATATTTCCGTGCTGGTTTTCTTCGGCTGGCTCAGCGTGATGGGAAGCTGGTACCTGCAGGCGCACACCTTGATCCCGGCGTTGATTTTGCCAGCGACCGCCTGCGGCCTGCTGGCAACGGCGGTATTGAACATCAATAACCTGCGTGATATCAACAGCGACCGCGAGAACGGCAAAAACACGCTGGCGGTCCGCTTAGGCGCGGTAAACGCCCGCCGTTATCACGCCTGTCTGTTGATGGGAACGCTGGTCTGCCTGGCGCTGTTCAATCTGCTTTCCCTGCAAAGTCCGTGGGGCTGGCTGTTCCTGCTGGCCGCGCCGCTGCTGGTAAAACAGTCGCGTTACGTCATGCGCCAGATGGACCCGGCGGCCATGCGTCCCATGCTGGAACGCACCGTAAAAGCGGCCTTGCTGACTAACCTGCTGTTTATTGTAGGGATTATCTTAAGTCAGTGGGGCAGATAACTGACAAATATCAATTAACAATTGATGATTTTGCCAACAGTGCACTTAGCGCGATATACTAAAAATTCTCGCAGCAACTGAACGTTAAGCCTATGAAATACGATACTTCCGAGCTTTGTGACATCTATCAAGAAGATGTCAACGTCGTGGAACCGCTGTTCTCTAACTTTGGAGGACGGTCGTCGTTTGGCGGACAAATCGTCACGGTGAAATGTTTCGAGGACAACGGGTTGCTGTACGATCTGCTCGAACAAAATGGCCGTGGTCGCGTTCTGCTGGTCGACGGCGGCGGTTCTGTCCGTCGTGCGCTGGTCGACGCCGAACTGGCGCGCCTGGCGGCACAGAATGAATGGGAAGGTCTGGTGCTCTACGGCGCGGTGCGTCAGGTAGACGACCTGGAAGAACTGGATATCGGTATCCAGGCGATTGCCGCGATTCCGGTCGGCGCGGCAGGAGAAGGGATTGGCGAAAGTGATGTCCGCGTCAACTTCGGCGGCGTGACGTTCTTCTCCGGTGACCACCTCTACGCCGACAATACCGGCATCATCCTTTCCGAAGACCCGCTGGACATTGAGTAATCAAAAAAGGCACCACAAGGTGCCTTTTTTATACGTGACGTAATCTGTAAGCCTGATAAGCGTAGCGCGCCATTGAGGTTATTGTGCCGGATGGCGGCGCGAGCGCCTTATCCGACCTACAAAATCTACAAAATCACCACGATGATTACGCGAAAGATAAAGCGTAATTAGACTTCTTCCATACGGCCTAAAAGAGCCTGCAACCGATCCTGCCAGCCGTTCTGCTGCTCTTTCAGAGAATGGTTCTCGCGCTCCAGCTCTTCACGGCTGTGCTGTGCAGACTGCACTTCCTGCGCCAGCGAGTTATTCTTTTCTTTCAGCTCTTCGATTTCCATCTGCAGCAAAGTGATGGTATCAATCGCCTGCTGTACTTTTGCTTCCAGTTTCTCAAACACTTCTAAAGACATGGTCATACTCTCCTGAATTGCAAGGCGACGCTTCACGCATACGCGCACAATATCGCATAATCTATAGTGCCCGATTGTATGAAGCCCCGCCGCCCCTGTCCAGCAGCATCCCGCGCAGATTGCGGTTTGCCACACTTTTCATCCTTCTCCTGGTGACATTCGCCCTATAACTCCAAAGTGTTAACACATTGGTTAAAGAAATGATTCAGCTCACAGTTCTTATGTATTGCAAAACGCGCTTTATGGCGCGATAACGCTCATTTTATTGACGGAGCACACACATTTTAATTTCGATATTTCTCGTTTTTGCTCGTTAACGATAAATTAACAGTATGCCTACAGGGCATCGCGGACGTCAGTGACCTCCTCGCTTACAATAAACACTAATCTCTTCAGGATCCGATTATGAGTCAAACATCAACCTTAAAAGGCCAGTGCATTGCTGAATTCCTCGGTACCGGGTTGTTGATTTTCTTCGGTGTGGGGTGTGTCGCTGCGCTAAAAGTCGCCGGAGCGTCTTTTGGACAGTGGGAAATCAGCGTCATCTGGGGGCTGGGGGTAGCGATGGCTATCTACCTGACCGCAGGCGTGTCTGGCGCGCACCTGAATCCGGCAGTCACCATTGCGTTATGGCTGTTTGCTTGTTTCGACAAGCGTAAAGTTGTTCCTTTTATTATTTCTCAGTTTGCCGGCGCGTTTTGCGCAGCGGCGTTAGTTTACGGGCTTTATTACAATCTTTTCGCGGACTATGAGCTGACGCACCACATCGTACGCGGCAGCGTTGAAAGTGTTGATCTGGCTGGCACTTTCTCGACATATCCCAATCCACATATCAATTTTGTGCAGGCCTTCGCGGTTGAAATGGTGATTACCGCTATTCTGATGGGGCTTATCCTGGCGCTGACCGACGACGGTAACGGTGTTCCTCGCGGCCCGCTGGCGCCGCTGCTGATTGGCTTGCTGATTGCGGTTATCGGCGCATCAATGGGGCCACTGACCGGCTTTGCAATGAACCCGGCGCGTGACATCGGTCCGAAAGCGTTCGCCTGGCTGGCCGGTTGGGGTAACGTGGCCTTCACCGGCGGCAAAGATATTCCTTACTTCCTGGTGCCGCTGTTCGGCCCCATCGTCGGCGCTATTCTGGGCGCGTTTGCCTATCGCAAGCTGATTGGCCGCCATTTGCCGTGCGATACCTGTGTCGTGGAAGAGAAGGAAACCACGGCCGCTACACAACAAAAAGCTTCGCTGTAATGTGACTACGGGACAAAAATTATGACTGACAAAAAGTATATCGTTGCGCTCGACCAGGGCACCACCAGCTCCCGCGCCGTTGTGATGGATCACGATGCGAATATCGTGAGCGTTTCCCAACGCGAATTTGAGCAGATCTACCCGAAAGCAGGCTGGGTTGAGCACGACCCGATGGAAATCTGGGCGACGCAAAGCTCTACGCTGGTGGAAGTCCTGGCGAAAGCAGACATCAGTTCCGATCAAATTGCAGCGATCGGTATCACCAACCAGCGTGAGACCACCATTGTCTGGGAGCGTGAGACCGGCAAGCCGATCTATAACGCCATCGTCTGGCAGTGTCGTCGTACCGCCGACATTTGCGAGCACTTAAAACGCGACGGCATGGAAGAGTATGTCCGTAGCACCACCGGTCTGGTGATTGACCCTTACTTCTCCGGCACCAAAGTGAAGTGGATCCTCGACCACGTTGAAGGCTCACGCGAGCGCGCGCGTCGGGGCGAATTGTTGTTCGGTACAGTGGACACCTGGCTTATCTGGAAAATGACCCAGGGACGCGTACACGTGACGGATTACACCAACGCCTCGCGCACCATGCTGTTCAACATCCACACCCTGGACTGGGACGACAAGATGCTGGATGCGCTGGATATTCCGCGCGCGATGCTGCCGGAAGTGCGCCGTTCTTCTGAAGTGTACGGCCAGACCAATATCGGCGGTAAAGGCGGCACGCGCATTCCTATCGCCGGTATCGCCGGTGACCAGCAGGCGGCACTGTTCGGCCAACTGTGCGTTAAAGAAGGGATGGCGAAGAATACCTACGGCACCGGCTGCTTTATGCTGATGAATACCGGCGAGAAAGCAGTTAAGTCCGAAAACGGACTTTTGACCACCATCGCCTGTGGCCCGACCGGCGAAGTGAACTACGCGCTGGAAGGTGCGGTGTTTATGGCCGGTGCGTCTATCCAGTGGCTGCGTGATGAAATGAAGTTGATCAGCGACGCCTTCGACTCTGAATATTTTGCCACCAAAGTGAAGGACACTAACGGCGTGTATGTGGTGCCGGCGTTTACTGGTCTCGGCGCACCCTACTGGGACCCGTATGCCCGTGGCGCGATCTTCGGCCTGACCCGTGGGGTGAATTCCAACCACATCATCCGCGCGACGCTGGAATCGATCGCTTATCAGACCCGTGATGTGCTGGAGGCAATGCAGGCAGACTCCGGTATTCGCCTACACGCTCTGCGTGTTGACGGCGGCGCGGTCGCTAATAACTTCCTGATGCAGTTCCAGTCGGACATTCTCGGTACACGCGTCGAGCGCCCGGAAGTGCGTGAAGTCACCGCGCTGGGGGCGGCGTACCTTGCGGGTCTGGCGGTTGGCTACTGGCAGAACCTCGATGAGCTACAGGAAAAAGCGGTTATTGAGCGTGAATTCCGCCCTGGCATTGAAACTACCGAGCGTAACTACCGTTACAGCGGCTGGAAAAAAGCGGTGAAACGCGCGCTGGCCTGGGAAGAACACGACGAGTGATTGTGGAATGCCGGATCGAGGCTTCGCCTCATCCGGCCTACCACGACAAGCAGGATCCCGGCTGGATGGGACACGTTAGCATCGCCATCCGGAAAAATCTTTATGCGGGGGCAACCCCGCACACACATCAATAATCAGGCCCCTTCCCCTGTGCTACACTGCGCGCCATTCCTTTCTGCTACGAGTTTGCTATGAGACGAGAACTTGCCATCGAATTTTCCCGCGTAACCGAAGCGGCGGCGCTGGCTGGCTACAAATGGTTGGGACGCGGTGACAAAAACACCGCAGACGGCGCGGCGGTAAACGCGATGCGCATTATGCTTAATCAGGTCAATATTGACGGCACCATCGTGATTGGTGAAGGCGAGATCGATGAAGCGCCAATGCTCTACATCGGCGAAAACGTAGGAACCGGCCACGGCGATGCGGTGGATATCGCTGTCGATCCAATCGAAGGCACGCGTATGACGGCGATGGGCCAGGCCAACGCGCTGGCGGTGCTGGCAGTCGGCGATAAGGGGAGCTTCCTGAACGCGCCGGATATGTATATGGAAAAGCTCATCGTCGGACCGGGCGCGAAAGGCGCTATCGACCTGAATCTGCCGCTGGCGGACAACCTGCGCAACATCGCCGCCGCGCTTGGCAAGCCGCTGTGTGATTTAACGGTAACCATTCTGGCGAAGCCGCGTCACGATAATGTGATTGCGCAGATGCAAACCCTCGGCGTGCGCGTATTCGCCATTCCTGACGGCGACGTAGCAGCCTCCATTCTGACCTGTATGCCTGACAGCGAAGTCGACGTGCTGTACGGCATTGGCGGCGCGCCGGAAGGCGTGGTCTCCGCGGCGGTGATCCGTGCGCTGGATGGCGACATGCAGGGTCGTCTGCTGGCGCGTCATGACGTCAAAGGCGACAGCGAAGATAACCGCCGCATTGGCGAACAAGAGCTGGCACGCTGTAAAGCGATGGGGATCGACGCGGGAAAAGTCCTGCGTCTGGACGAAATGGCGCGTAGCGACAACGTGATTTTCTCCGCCACCGGCATCACCAAAGGCGATCTGCTGGAAGGGATTAGCCGCAAAGGCAACATCGCCACCACCGAAACGCTGTTGATTCGCGGAAAGTCCCGCACCATCCGCCGTATCCAGTCCATTCACTATCTGGATCGCAAAGACCCGGACGTGCAGGCGCATATCCTGTAATTGATTTGTTCGTTCGAGCCTTCCAGCCCATCCGGGCTGGAAATCTTGCGGCCAAGGAACGAAGATAAAGGGACGAGATCAGAACAGGAGAAAACCATGGCAGATTGGGTAACAGGCAAAGTCACGAAGGTACAGAACTGGACCGATGCCCTGTTTAGTCTGACCGTCCACGCCCCCGTTCATCCTTTTACCGCCGGTCAGTTTACCAAGCTTGGGCTGGAGATTGACGGCGAGCGCGTCCAGCGCGCTTACTCCTACGTGAATGCCCCCGATAACCCGGATCTGGAGTTTTACCTCGTCACCGTTCCCGACGGCAAGCTAAGCCCGCGTCTGGCGGCGCTGAAGCCCGGCGATGAAGTCCTGGTGGTGAGTGAAGCCGCTGGTTTCTTTGTGCTGGAGGAGATCCCCGACTGCGACACGCTGTGGATGCTGGCGACCGGCACCGCCATTGGCCCGTATCTGTCGATTCTGCAGTGGGGAAAAGATCTGGACCGCTTTAAAAATCTGGTGCTGGTCCATGCCGCGCGCTACGCCGCCGATTTAAGCTATTTACCGCTCATGCAGGAACTGCAAAAACGGTATGAAGGCAAGCTGCGGATCCAGACGGTGGTCAGTCGGGAAACCGTCGCCGGTTCGTTAACCGGTCGCGTTCCGGCGCTCATTGAAAGCGGCGAGCTGGAAAAAGCCATCGGGCTACCGATAGATAAAGAGACCAGCCATGTGATGCTCTGTGGTAACCCGCAGATGGTGCGCGATACCCAACAGTTGTTGAAAGAAACCCGGCAGATGAGCAAACACTTGCGTCGTCGCCCAGGTCATATGACCGCAGAGCACTACTGGTAAATATTTTGCCGGAGGGCGACATCGCCGGATCCGGCCTGCTGTTTACCGTTCCGCTTTATACTTAACGTCCAGGGTGTCTTTGCCGAACTTATTTTCCCCCTGGGTGCCGATAAACGCGCCCAGATCGATAATCATCATGATAAGAATCAGCGTCGGTACAAAGCGCCCCACCGCCCATTGCCACATACCTGGCAGGATTGCCCAGTTTCCAGCCAACAACATCCACGCCAGAATCATCAAGAGCGCCCACAGTCCGGAACGCCCACGGTCGTGAAGGCGTTTTACTGTCACCGCCGCCGTCGGCCAGAGCAGGCAGACCAGGCAAAACGCCGCGGTTTGGATATCGAGCAACGACTGGCTCGCCAGCGAAAACAGGACCACCATGCCGACAAGCCACAGAACCATCCAGATCCAGAAATCACGGCGGCCAATACGCCCTTTAAATGAGAATAACCACTGCTGTATGGTCATGTAAGTTCCTTTAAAATAGAAAACGCCGACAGTTTACCCTTTTGACAAGCCAGACGGTTATCGTTTTAATCGTGAGCAGTCATAACGAAAGGTAAGATTGATGAAGCCAGGATGTTCACTGTTTTTAATGTTATTTTCAGCGATGACGTTCAGCGTGACCGCGCTGTCGGCGGAGCCTCTGGTCGCCCCCACAGCGCCATACTTGCTTGCCGGAGCGCCAACATTTGATCTCTCTATCAGCCAGTTTCGCGAAAACTTTAACCAACAGAACCCAAAGCTTCCGTTAAACGAATTCCGTTCTATCGACAGCAGTCGCGATAAAGCCAATCTCACCCGCGCAGCCAGCAAAATTAACGAGAATCTGTACGCTTCTACCGCCCTTGAGCGGGGAACGTTGAAGATCAAGAGCATGCAGATCACCTGGCTGCCGATCCAGGGGCCGGAACAAAAAGCGGCGAAAGCGAAAGCGCTGGAGTACATGACGGCCGTGATCCGCACCGTCGCACCACTGTTGACCAAAGAACAAAGCCAGAAAAAGCTGCAAAAACTGCTCGCCGCAGGAAAAAATAAACGCTACTACGCCGAAACCGAAGGCGCAATTCGCTATGTTGTGGCAGATAACGGCGAAAAGGGGCTGACCTTCGCGGTTGAACCGATTAAGCTGGCGTTATCTGAGGATCTTGAGGGGCTTAATTAGTGATAAAAAGCAAAGCCTCTCAGGGGAAAATCTCTATACTGTTTCACAGACCATGCTGCTCGCAAGAGTGGCCATCTTCCTTAATTCGCTGACAAAGCGTGGAGAATTACAATGCGACATCCTTTAGTGATGGGTAACTGGAAACTGAACGGCAGCCGCCATATGGTAAACGAGCTGGTGGCTAACCTGCGTAAAGAGCTGGCTGGCGTTGCTGGCTGTGCGGTTGCGATCGCTCCGCCGGAAATGTATATCGATCTGGCGAAGCAGGCCGCGGCCGGTAGCCACATCATTCTGGGCGCGCAGAACGTTGACCTGAATCTGTCTGGCGCATTCACCGGTGAAACTTCCGCTGAAATGCTGAAAGACATCGGCGCGCAGTACATCATTATCGGCCACTCAGAGCGTCGTACTTACCATAAAGAGTCTGACGAGCTGATCGCGAAAAAATTCGCCGTACTGAAAGAACAGGGCCTGACGCCAGTTCTGTGCATCGGTGAAACCGAAGCCGAAAACGAAGCAGGCAAAACCGAAGAAGTGTGCGCACGTCAGATTGACGCCGTGCTGAAAACCCAGGGCGCAGCAGCGTTCGAAGGCGCGGTCATCGCGTACGAGCCGGTATGGGCTATCGGTACCGGTAAATCAGCGACGCCTGCGCAGGCACAGGCGGTGCATAAGTTTATCCGTGACCACATTGCCAAAGCGGACGCGAAAATCGCTGAGCAGGTCATCATCCAGTACGGCGGTTCCGTAAACGCGTCCAACGCGGCGGAACTGTTCGCTCAGCCGGACATCGACGGCGCGCTGGTTGGCGGTGCTTCTCTGAAAGCGGATGCTTTCGCTGTCATCGTAAAAGCGGCGGAAGCGGCTAAACAGGCGTAAGTTGTCGGGACGGGAGGACCTCTCCTCCCGTCACTATCGCTTTACCAGTAACCCAGCCAGCGCCACCAGAAAGCGCCGGTCACTCCCCAGATGGTCAGATTGACCACACTCATGACCAGCCCCGTTTTCCACCATTCCGCCAGCGTGACATAGCCCGAACCAAAGATGATAGGCGCAGTGCCCGTACCATAGTGCGTGAGCGACATCATCAGAGAGGATGAAAAACCGAGCATCAGCCCAAGCAGTGCGGGTGGCGCGCCAAGGCCTAATCCCGCGGCGAAAAACGCAGCAAACATCGCCGTAATATGCGCGGTGGTGCTGGCAAAAAAGTAGTGCGAGTAGACGTAAAGCAGAATCAGCAAAAGCGTCGCGATGCTCCAGTGAACGCCAAGATGGTCAATGGCGCTTCCGACGCTGGTCGCCAGCCAGCCCACCAGACCCAGCTTACTGAGAAAATCCGCCATCATCACCAGTGCGGCAAACCAGACGATAGTATCCCATGCCCCACGGCACTTAAGCATATCGTCCCAGCTTAATACGCCGGTCAGCAACAAAATCGATAAGCCAATTAACGCGGCACTGGTGGGATTAACAGTCCAGCCGCTGCCCATGAGCATCGCAGGGACACCCGCCCACAGGCAGAGCAACAAAATGAAAACCGCCAGGGTGATTTTTTCCGCCAGCGAGAGCGGGCCAAGCGCATCCAGTTTTTCCCGCGCGAACTGCGGCGCATTCGGCGTGCGCGTAATCGCGGGCGGATAGAGCCACCAAATAACAATGGGCATCACGACCAGTGATACGACCGCAGGAAGCAGCGCGGCAATAGCCCACATCCCCCAGGTCATATTCAGTACCCCATCCGTCCCCTTCAGCAGAAAGCTGACAATTAGCGGGTTAGGCGCGGTTGCGGTGATAAACATCGCAGAACTGATCGGGTTAATGTTGTAGTTCACCAGCGCGAGATAGCGTCCCGTGGAGCCATTTTCACTGTTTCCCGGCTGCGAGCCGAGGCTTTCCGCAATGGCCCGCATCACCGGATGAATAATGCCGCCGCCGCGCGCGGTATTGCTCGGCGTGACTGGCGCAATCAGCGTTTCAGCGAGGGTGAGCGCCCAGGCGATACCCAGCGTTCTTTTACCAAACAGCGCAATAAATCCGTAGCCAATGCGCGCGCCCAGCCCGGTTTTCAACAGACTTTGCGACAGCATGATCGACAGGCCAATTAACCAGATCAGCTGGTTTGAAAAGCCGCTTAACGCATCATTAAGCGCTGCCGAAGGTTTACCCGGATTGGTAACACCGGTCATTGCCACCAGCATAATCGCCACAACTGCGATAGCGCCAATCGGCATTGCTTTACCGATAATTGCCGCAATCGTGCCGATAAACAACGCCAACAGGTGCCACGCCTCTGGGGTGACCTCAGGTGGGCAAGGGATAACAAACCAGATTGTCAGCGTAATCACAAGCGAGATGATGGCAGGCCAACAGCGGATGGGGGTTAATCTGTCCATGAATCTGTCCTTGAGTTTCCAGTGCGCAAATCAGCGCTTCGCTATTAACCGCCATCGCTCCATATAAAACAATTCACCATCTCACAAAACAAAAAATTAACACCATAATGAAACTATAATTTCCCCAGCACGCTGAACCAGGCGTAATCCAATGGGAGCAGCACAAAATAAGTTGCCAGCGCCAGTGCGATACATAGCAACATGCCTGCCCTTGCCGGTACCTTCCCTAACGCCATCGCCACCACTATCGGTGACGCCTGATACGGCAACAGCGGAGTGGAATAACCCAGTACCTGAATCATAATCACCGACAGAAGCGGAAAACCGGTGGCCTCAGAGAAACTCTGCGCCAGTGTGGTGTAAAGCGCCGGGACACCATTAGCGGTCATAATGAAGTTGAGCGCGGTGGTAATGCCGGTCAATGCGAGGAAGCTGGTAAACGGCGCCTGCGGATCGAGCGGCATGACGTGCAGGAGCGCCTCACCCACCGCATCGCCAATCCCCGTTTGCGTGACGGTCATCGCCAGCCCAAGTATGCCTGCAACGTACAGGCAGGTACGGAAGTTCACGCCCGAGGCAAACTCGTCTCCGCTGATAAAACCGATACGCGGCAGCAAGGTTATCACCGCCGCCACCAGCCCGGTCCATGCAGGACCAATACCGTGCCAGCTCTCACTAACCCACATCACCAGCACCACCGCTAACATCCAGGCCAACCGTTTTTCGGCGCGACTCATCGGCTCAGGCGGCGTTAATTCGCGCGGCGCCTGAGGCTTGCCTGGAAATAACCCGCAGATCAGTACAATGAGCAAAGCGCCTTTCAACCAGCCCAATACCGGCGTGTGCAGAAGCAGATAGGGGAGATAATTGAGATGGATGCCGTATGCGCCTTCCGCCGCGCCGCTCATCACCAGATTCGGCACGTTAGCCGGTAGTATCGTGGCAGAAAGCTGGAAAGTGCCGAAACCGACAGCAAGCGCCAGGCCGTACCATGCGCGGGTTCCGTCCTTAATTCCGGCACGCTTCGCCATCGCCGCGACGACAGGCATCAACAGTGCGATGCGCCCCATGTTAGACGGCATCACAAAGGCCAGCGCGTAGCTCAGTAGCACCACGCTCGCCACCATTAGCGGCCAGGAGTCGGTCAATCTTGAAGACAGTGCCCTCGCCGCCCGGTCTGCCAGTCCCGTTTTCCGGATCGCCACGCCAAGTACAAAACCGCTGAACACCAGCCAGAACGCCGACGAAGCAAAACCACCGAAGATGACGTCCGGCGGCGCGATCTTTGCCATCATCGCCACGGTAAAGAACAGCAGTGCGGTGATGAACTCCGGCAACAGCGAGGTTGCCCAGAGCAGAATGGTGATGCCAATCACCAGCGAAGGAAGAAAAAGGGGATGCGAAAGCCAGAGCGACATGCCTGTCTCCTGTCGTTTTTTTCATCAAGAATACGGGGACAGGCAGGTCGAGTAAATGACAGATTAGCAGGGGCTAGCGGAGAATATCACACTGATGATCCTGAATTTCCTCTGCCGAGGCACGGTTCAGCGTGAGCAGATTGCGTTGCGTCGCCAGTAAAACAAACGCGTTATCACTCTGGCGAGCCATCGCCAACGCATAGCTTCCCATATGGTCACGCGCGTCCGGCACTTCTTCCGCCAGCATCATAAACGGACTACGCTGCGCCAGTTCGCTTTCGGTCACACGACGCGCCAGATACACATGTCCGCGCAATCCGCCTGGCAGGGGGAGCCAGCGGGAACTGACATTCGCGAGATTTGCGTCCAACTGCGCGCGAACATCGGGACGCAGGCAGGAGATATGGATGTGGAAATGGTTCTGTGTCCGCCCGGTACGTGAGTTTATCGTCAAGGAAACGGCGCTGTCCGGTATCTCCTTACCGTACTTCTGGCTCATAAAGCTGCGCGCCTGCCAGGCCAGCCAGAAAAAATTGGGCGTGTACGGCTCGGTCAGTAACGGACTTTCTGTACCGTTGATGCGATACGTTGGCATCAGGAGATATTGCAGCGGACCGTTGCGGTCTTTGAACACCACGTAACCGGCATCGGGTTTTACTTCGGCACACGGCGCCGGATTTTGCCGCTGCAGTTGGTTTGGCAGGCATTGCTCAAAAACGATGTCGCGTAATGCGTCAGGATTACGCATAAATTTCCAGTAACCCACACCCGCAGCGGCAACAAACACCAGCAGTACCAGCAATCCATAAACGATTTTTTTCATGACGCGTTCCCTGTATCTAAACGACCTGCAAGAGTAACGCAAAATGATGACAAATAAAAAAGCCCGGCGGCAATTGCCCCGGGCCGGTGCTCAACACGCAGATTAACGTTTACTGATCTGATCGAACGTGCCGCCATTCGAGAAATGGTCTTTCTGCGCTTTCGTCCAGCCGCCGAAGACGTCATCAATGGTAAACAGCTTTAGCTTCGGAAAGACATTTTCATATTTCTTCGCCACCTCCGCATCGCGCGGACGGTAGTAGTTTTTCGCGGCGATCACCTGGCCTTCCGGCGAGTACAGGTATTTCAGGTAAGCTTCCGCGACCGTCTGTGTTCCCTTTTTATCCACCACTTTGTCGACGATGGAGACGGTCGGTTCGGCGAGGATCGATTCGCCAGGCGTCACAATTTCGAATTTATCTTTGCCCAGTTCGTTGGCAGCCAGCAACGCTTCGTTCTCCCAGGCGATCAGTACGTCGCCAATGCCGCGCTCAACGAAGGTGTTAGTTGAACCGCGTGCGCCGGAATCCAGCACTTCCACGTTTTTATACAGCGCTTTCACGAACGCCTGGGCTTTGGCCTGGTCGTTATTGTTGTGATGCAGCGCGTAGCCCCAGGCCGCCAGATAGTTCCAGCGCGCCCCGCCAGAGCTTTTTGGATTTGGGGTAATCACCGAAACGCCCGGCTTGACCAGATCGTTCCAGTCACGGATTTGTTTGGGGTTGCCTTTACGGACAAGGAAAACAATGGTGGAGGTATACGGTGCAGAGTTGTCCGGCATGCGTTTGATCCAGTTTTTATCAATGCGGCCCCGTTCGGCAATAGCATCAACGTCATAGGCCAGCGCCAGCGTCACCACATCGGCTTCGATACCGTTTATCACCGACGTGGCCTGTTTGCCGGAACCACCGTGAGACTGGCGGATCACCACACTATCGCCCGTCTCCTGCTTCCAGTGGGCGCTAAACGCTTTATTGTACTGCTCGTACAGCTCACGGGTTGGATCATAAGACACGTTAAGTAACTGAATATCCTTTGCCAGAACGCTGGTCGATGCCAGCAATAATGTTAACCCCACGCCCCATTTGTTCATCGCCCAACTCTCTTATGTTGTGTTGTGATGAAGAAAGCGTGCCAGAAAGGTATTCAAACATTAAAGAATAAAAAAAGATTGGCTATAACTGGGGGGAATATGAAAAACGGGGAATTTGTCTGATCAACGCAGACTGCCAGCCGGCAGTCTGCGGTACACGCGTTAGTACAGTTTCTTCGCGCAGTCCAGCCAGTCACCTTTAAACGGACGCTTCATGTTCTCAATGGCGTCGATGATGTCATGGTGCACCAGTTTTTCGTTCTGAATGCCAACGCAACGACCGCCAAAGCCTTCCAGCAGCAGCTCAATGGCGTACGCGCCCATGCGGGAAGCCAGGATCCGGTCATAAGGCACCGGCGACCCCCCACGCTGAATGTGGCCCAGAACGGTTGCACGGGTTTCACGGCCTGTCTCTTTCTCGATGTAATGCGCCAGTTCATCGACATCACACATATGCTCAGTGATCGCGACGATGGCGTGTTTTTTACCTTTCGCGATACCGGCTTTGATCTCAGCAACCAGATCGTCACGGCTGAATTCCACTTCCGGCACCACCACAAATTCGCAGCCACCGGCAATAGCCGCTGCCAGCGTCAGGTCGCCGCAGTAACGGCCCATCACTTCAACGATGGAGATACGCTGGTGGGAAGACGAGGTGTCGCGCAGACGGTCAATGGCTTCTACCACGGTACCCAGAGCGGTGAAATAACCAATGGTATAGTCGGTGCCTTTGATATCGTTATCGATAGTGCCCGGCAGACCGATGCACGGGAAACCCATTTCAGTCAGGCGTTTCGCCCCCATGTAGGAACCGTCGCCGCCGATAACCACCAGCGCGTCGATACCCCGTTTTTTCAGGTTTTCGATAGCCACGGCGCGGATGTTTTCGTCACGGAATTCCGGGAAGCGCGCGGAGCCCAGGAAAGTACCGCCACGGTTGATCATGTCGGACACGCTGTAACGGTCAAGCTGCACCATGCGGTCTTCATACAGACCCAGGTAGCCATCATAAATGCCCATGACTTCCAGTCCTTCCGTCAGTGCTGCGCGCACCACACCACGGATTGCTGCGTTCATGCCCGGCGCATCACCGCCGCTTGTCAACACACCGATTTTCTTAATCATGACTACCTCTGAACTTTGGAATGCAAATTGAAATCTGTTGCCGGAAGTCGATTCTGCACATCGAGACGATCCAACGAATATGCAAATAGTATAACAATCGCTCCCTGCTGAATTGATTCAGGTCAGGCCAAATGGCGGTAATTTATACACAAAATGCGGGCCTGGCTCTCTTTTTTTACCAACACTTACGAAAGCTCAAACCGTTTGCCTTCCCTGGGGACGACAGAACAGGGATCCTGATGAATAATCACATCCGACCCTGGAAAACGCCGCAAAATCGCCTGCTCTACCTGTTCAGCCACCAAATGCGCCTGAACGAGCGGGAGATTATCTTCCATTTCCAAATGAATCTGAATAAAGCGGGTCGGCCCTGACTGCCGCGTTCGTAGATCGTGAGCACCGCTGACGCCCGGCCAGGAGGTCACGATTTCAATAATTTCCTGACGTTCATCATCGGGTAAGGCGCGATCCAGCAACGACTGCACTGCATCATAGCCCATACGTAAGGCGCTATATAAAATATAGATGCCAATCCCTAATGCAAACAACGCATCCGCACGATGCCAACCGTACCAGGCAAGCCCGAGCGCCACGAGAATAGCGCCGTTCATCATAACATCAGACTGATAATGAAGCATATCCGCCCGCACCGCCTGGCTTTGCGTCCGTTTCACCACCCAGCGCTGAAACGTGACCAGCATAATCGTCGATATCAGGGCGATAATCGTCACGATTACCCCTACGCCGGGCTCATTCATTGGCGTAGGCGTGATCAGATGCTGAATGCCGGTCAAAAACAGAAACAGCGCCGAACCGGAAATAAACATGCTTTGCGCCAGCGCGGCCAGCGATTCCGCTTTTCCGTGTCCAAATGTGTGTTCATCGTCCGCCGGTTGCAGCGAATAGCGCACCACTAACAGGTTGGTGAGCGACGCGGCGATATCCACCAGCGAATCGACAAGCGCAGCCAGAATACTTACTGACCCGGTGTACCACCACGCAAAAATTTTGATCAAAAGTAACAGCGATGCCATCACCGTCGCGGCGATCGCGGCCCGGCTGACTAACCGCCCATAAGATTGATTCATAAACACTCCTGCCTTTACATGCCGGTAGTATAACGGAAGGCGATAAACAGTAATGGAATATGACGATGACAATTTTCAGGCAAAAAAAACCCCCACATCATGTGGGGGAAGACAGGGATGGTGTCTATGGCAAGGAAAACAGGGTTTGTTACTGGGAACGTGAGTTGCTACTACTCAATAACTTCAACGATGAACTTTTTTGCCATTGCGTCACGTCGCGCAACTGCTCCATTCGTTGTTGATGTTTCTCGTTTAAAACCGCTTGTTGCTCGGGCGTAAGCAGGCGATACATCTGATTGCGGACTTTAGCCATTTCGACCTGTCGGGCAACCTGGGCCTGCGCCATTTTTTCTGCCTGAGCGCGTACAGCGTTTTCATCAAATTTTTCTGCGGTGACAAGGCGATGCATTGTCTCCATTTCGCTAACATTAACAGGAGGCTGTTCGTGCCGGGCCTGTTGCATCAGATCTCGCATCTGTTGACGTTGATGTTCGGTTAAACTTATGCCGTCAAACATATGGCTTTGTACAGTGCGCGGCGCCGAAGGTTCGCCCGGGTGCCAGTTATCGCCTGTAACGACTTCAGCAGCATGGCTCAATGTACTGAGTGCCAGCGTTGAGGCCATGACGGCAGCGGTAACTTTGCGCATCACTTGCTCCCAAAATCTTTTCTGTCGCGATTCAACGAGAGACAGTCTACGATTCGGGCTGCAAACATGCGTCAGGGGGTGTAAAACAACGTAAAGTCATGGATTAGCGGCGCTTGATGTCGTAATTTCTGCCTCGGAGGTACGTAAACAATGAATAAAATCCTGTTAGTTGATGATGACCGAGAGTTGACATCCCTTTTAAAGGAACTGCTCGAAATGGAAGGCTTCACGGTGCTGGTTGCCCATGATGGGGAACAGGCGCTGGAGCTTCTGGACGACAGCATCGATTTACTTTTGCTTGATGTGATGATGCCGAAGAAAAACGGTATCGATACGCTGAAAGCGCTTCGTCAGACACACCAGACCCCCGTAATTATGCTGACCGCCCGCGGCAGCGAACTGGATCGCGTTCTCGGCCTTGAGCTGGGCGCAGATGATTATTTACCCAAACCGTTTAACGACCGCGAACTGGTTGCGCGTATCCGCGCGATTCTGCGCCGTTCACACTGGAGCGAACAGCAGCAGAGCAGCGATAACGGCTCGCCGACGCTGGAAGTCGACGCGCTGAGCCTGAATCCGGGCCGCCAGGAGGCCAGCTTTGACGGCCAGACCCTGGAGCTCACCGGCACCGAATTCACCCTGCTTTACCTGCTGGCGCAGCATCTTGGGCAGGTGGTCTCGCGTGAACATTTAAGCCAGGAAGTGCTGGGTAAACGCCTGACGCCTTTCGACCGCGCTATTGATATGCATATCTCGAACCTGCGCCGCAAGCTGCCGGAACGTAAAGACGGGCATCCGTGGTTTAAAACCCTGCGTGGTCGCGGCTATCTGATGGTCTCCGCTTCATGATAGGGAGCTTAACCGCGCGCATCTTTGCCATCTTCTGGTTGACGCTGGCGCTGGTGTTGATGCTGGTACTGATGTTGCCCAAGCTCGACTCGCGTCAAATGACCGAGCTGCTGGACAGCGAACAGCGTCAGGGGTTGATGATAGAGCAACACGTAGAAGCTGAACTTGCGAACGATCCACCCAATGATTTGATGTGGTGGCGTCGCTTGTTCCGCGCGATAGACAAGTGGGCGCCGCCGGGACAGCGGTTATTGCTTGTGACCACCGAAGGACGGGTGATCGGCGCAGAACGCAGTGAAATGCAGATCATTCGTAACTTCATTGGTCAGGCGGATAACGCCGATCATCCGCAGAAGAAAAAGTATGGTCGCGTAGAGATGGTAGGGCCGTTCTCGGTGAGAGACGGCGAAGATAACTACCAGCTTTACCTGATTCGGCCGGCCAGCAATTCCCAATCCGATTTTATTAACCTGCTGTTTGACCGCCCATTGTTGTTGTTGATTGTCACCATGCTGGTGAGTTCGCCACTGCTGCTGTGGCTGGCCTGGAGCCTGGCGAAACCAGCCCGCAAGCTGAAAAACGCGGCGGATGAGGTGGCCCAGGGTAACCTGCGTCAGCATCCGGAGCTGGAAGCTGGCCCGCAGGAATTCCTTGCAGCAGGGGCCAGTTTCAACCAGATGGTGACCGCGCTGGAACGCATGATGACCACCCAACAGCGTCTGCTGTCGGATATCTCGCATGAACTGAGAACGCCGCTCACTCGCCTGCAGTTGGGCACCGCGCTGTTGCGCCGCCGCAGCGGCGAAAGCAAAGAGCTTGAGCGCATCGAGACCGAAGCACAGCGTCTGGATAGCATGATCAACGACCTGTTAGTGATGTCGCGCAATCAGCAGAAAAACGCGCTGGTCAGCGAAACGATGAAAGCAAATCAGCTGTGGGGTGAGGTGTTGGATAACGCCGCCTTTGAAGCTGAGCAGATGGGTAAATCGTTCACGGTGAACTTCCCGCCGGGACCCTGGCCGCTGTATGGCAACCCGAACGCGCTGGAAAGCGCACTGGAAAATATTGTTCGTAACGCGCTGCGCTATTCCCATACGAAGATCGAAGTTGGCTTCGCGGTGGATAAAGACGGCATTACGATCACGGTGGATGACGACGGGCCGGGCGTTAGCCCAGAAGACCGGGAACAAATCTTCCGGCCGTTTTACCGGACAGACGAAGCGCGCGATCGCGAATCTGGCGGAACAGGACTGGGGCTGGCGATTGTTGAAACTGCAATTCAACAGCACCGTGGCTGGGTGAAAGCCGAAGACAGCCCGCTCGGCGGGCTACGGCTGGTGATCTGGCTGCCGCTGTATAAGCGTTCGTAACTCACGTTGTCGTGCCGGACGGCGACGAAAACGTCTTGTCCGGCCTGCACATCCTTGTATGCCCGTAGGTCTTGTTAAGCAACGCCATCAGGCACGTTTCGTTGCCGGATGGCGATAAAGGTTTCAGCCGCGCAGACGCCGCGACTGATCTTCTATCTTGCCGCTCAGGCGGCGTTTCTGCATTGTTCTGGTCCAGCTTTTCGACAGCCCTGCCGCCGACAGCAAACGATGATACTGCTCATCATCGAACGGCATATGCCATGCAATCGCGATGGCTTCCTGCACCGACACGTCGCTAATACGGGAGACCAGCTCCAGCGGCGCGTCCGTCGACACGTTCCCGGCGGCAATCACGCTGCACAGCCAGCCGGTTTTACCGCTGTTTTGCATCTGGCTTGCCATATCGCTGATGCCGAAATGGAAGTTAAGCTTATGACACGGCGAACGCGGCTGCGTAACCTGGATCAGCGCCTCGCCCCAGCGAAAAATATCGCCAATAAAGACGTTCTCTTCGGTGAGTCCTTCGGTTGAGAGATTTTCACCAAATGCCGGAGCCACGAACCGCTCCGCCTGCATAGGGAATTCACGCGCCCACCAGCCGTAATGCTCGCGGGGGTAATGACACAGCGCGCGATCCGGCCCGCCGTGGATTTTCTTTTCCGCCTGCTGGTCGCCTTCCAGACCGAGTTCGGTGAGCTTAAGTTCGCCATCCACCTGAATTTTGGCGATCGCACTGGGGCGGTTTCCCGCGTAGTCCTGAATCTTGCCGGTAAATACCTCTACTGGATAGCGCATCTGGTCCCTCTCCCCGATAAATTTGCTCTATTTAACCATAATTATTTTACCTCGGGTGCGCAAAATGAGAGCACGGTTCACATGATGCAGTAAGAGACATGTTATCAATGAATGGTCTTTTGAAACGCCATTTCAGAATAAGGAGTCAACAACGTGACAGGTCAAACGCAGTTTGCTGGCGTCTGGTGCCCCTCCATTACGCCAATGGATAATGACGGCAAAATCGATCTCAACGGGCTTAAGCAACACCTGAGCCGCCTGACAGAGGCCAGAATCGACGTCATTTTACTGATGGGCAGTATCGGGGAATTCGCCTCCTTCTCGTTAGAAGAGCGTCTGTTATTGATTCGTGAGGCGCGCGCCATGAGCACGCTAAAAATGGTTGCTAACGTCTCCTCAACCTGTACGCAGGACGTGCTGCTGATGGCGAAGGAAGCGTATCTCACAGGCTATGACGCGGTGATGGTTTTGCCGCCGTATTACTACGGCCAGACGCCAACCCAGCTATTGCGCTATTTTCGCCAGCTTGGGCAACAGCTCAGCGGCAAATGGTTCGCCTATAACTTTCCGGCGCGTACCGGCTGCGATTTAACGCCGGAGCTGGTCGCAACCCTCGCCGGCGAATTCCCGAACTTCGCCGGTATTAAAGATACCGTCGACTGTCAGTCGCATACCCGCAGCATGATCCAGGCGACGCGCGCGGTACGCGATGATTTCGCGGTACTGTCCGGTTATGACGAATATTACATTCCTAACCTGCTGGCAGGCGGTGCGGGGATTATTTCCGGGCTGAACAACGTAATGCCGGAGTTGTTTGTCAGCGCGCGCGAGGCATTCAGGGCGGGCGACCTCGCCATCCTGCGCGATATCCAGCAGAAGATCGGCGTTTATATGTCGATTTACGCCATCGGCGAGGATTTTGTCACCACCATTAAAACAGTGGTATCGCGCAAGTTTGGCTATTGCACCGGCGTGTCGCGCAACGCGGGTGGGGAACTGAATGCGCAACAATGCCAGACGATCGATACCGTTTTTGGCAGATAAAAAAACAGGCCCGTCGGCGCTCTCGCTCACCGGGCCTGCTGATGCGTACCGGATGGCGTCACCGCGCCATCCGGCAGACAAATTATTTTTTAGCCGCGAAACGCGCCGCAGCTTCGTCCCAGTTCACCACGTTCCAGAACTCTTTGATGTAGTCCGGACGGCGGTTCTGGAATTTCAGGTAGTAAGCGTGCTCCCACACGTCCAGACCCAGGATCGGGAAGCCGGATGCGCCAGAAATCGCTTCACCCATCAGCGGGGAGTCCTGGTTGGCGGTAGAAACAACAGCCAGTTTATCGCCTTGCAGCACCAGCCACGCCCAGCCGGAGCCGAAACGGGTGGCAGCGGCTTTCTCGAATTCCGCTTTGAAGTTGTCAACGGAACCGAAGTCGCGCTCGATAGCGGCTTTCAGGTCGCCCTGCAAGGTGGTGCCTTTTTTCAGGCCTTTCCAGAACAGGCTGTGGTTAGCATGGCCGCCCGCGTTGTTACGCAGAACAGTTTTCTTGTCCGCAGGCACCTGATCCAGCTTCGTAATCAGTTCTTCAACCGGCAGCGCGGCCAGTTCCGGCAGGCTTTCCAGCGCTGCGTTAGCGTTGTTAACGTAAGTCTGGTGGTGTTTGGTATGGTGGATTTCCATCGTCTGCTTATCGAAGTGCGGTTCCAGTGCATCGTAAGCGTACGGCAGGGATGGCAGTGTATAACTCATAATCATCTCCATTATTGTCGAGCGGCTGGGTGTTAATGCCGCGTAAGCAGTTGGTTCATTATAGTTAATTAAATGATATTGAAAATGATTATCAATGCCGTAGTTTTTGTAGGGATATCTTTTTTTCTCACTTTACCTGATATGTGAGCCAAATCACTCAGTTAACGTCCTGATTGCCATCAACGCCGTGACTGCGGCAACCGTTAAAAGGTTATGTATCTGCGCACTTTTTAAACTCATGACGTCGGATGGGTAAAACCGACGATAAAAACAATGAGGATGACGTGATGAGTAACGCGATTACGATGGGTATCTTTTGGCATTTGATAGGTGCGGCCAGTGCAGCCTGTTTCTATGCCCCGTTCAAACAAGTTAAACAGTGGTCATGGGAAACCATGTGGTCGGTGGGAGGCATTGTCTCCTGGCTGATCCTGCCCTGGACCATCGGCGCCATGTTGTTGCCTGACTTCTGGGCCTATTTCAGCTCCTTCAATCTTTCTACTCTGCTGCCCGTGTTCCTGTTCGGCGCCATGTGGGGTATCGGCAACATCAACTATGGCCTGACAATGCGCTATCTCGGCATGTCGATGGGCATTGGTATCGCGATTGGCATCACGCTGATTGTCGGTACGCTGATGACGCCTATCATCAACGGCAATTTTGACGTGCTGATCAACACCGAAGGCGGGCGGATGACGCTGCTGGGCGTGCTGGTGGCCCTGATTGGCGTCGCGATCGTCACCCGCGCCGGTCAGCTTAAAGAGCGTAAAATGGGCATCAAGGCCGAGGATTTCAATCTGAAAAAAGGCCTGTTGCTGGCAGTGATGTGCGGCATCTTCTCTGCCGGGATGTCCTTTGCGATGAACGCTGCAAAACCGATGCACGAAGCGGCTGCCGCGCTGGGTGTCGACCCGCTGTATGTCGCTCTGCCAAGCTATGTGGTGATTATGGGCGGCGGCGCGCTGGTTAACCTTGGCTTCTGCTTTATTCGTCTGGCAAAAGTAAAAGATCTGTCGATAAAAGCCGACTTCTCGCTGGCAAAACCGCTGATCGTCTCCAACATACTGCTCTCCGCGCTGGGCGGTCTGATGTGGTACTTACAGTTCTTCTTTTACGCCTGGGGCCACGCGCGCATTCCGGCGCAGTACGACTACATTAGCTGGATGCTGCACATGAGCTTCTACGTACTCTGCGGCGGGATCGTCGGACTGGTACTGAAAGAGTGGAACAACGCCGGACGTCGTCCTGTCGGCGTCCTGAGTCTGGGCTGTGTGGTCATCATTATTGCCGCCAATATCGTTGGTCTGGGAATGGCCAGTTAATCGGTTTGAGTACTGAGATGACGCCACTGACTGGGCGTCATCCCGGTTTCCCGGGTGAACACCACCGAAAAATAGTTACTGTCCTCAAACCCGCACTGCATCGAAATTTCACTGATCATCAGGCGGCTGTGCTGAAGCAAATATTGCGCATGGCAGACGCGCACCTGGCGCTGATACTGGTTGATGGTCATACCGGTCTGATTGCGGAACTGCTGGCGCAGCACGCGCTCGCTACACCCTTCCCGATCGCAAAATGCATCCAGCGCGAACGGGCGCTCAAGGCTTCCCGCCAGCGCGGTGATCAGTTTATCAAGCAGGGTTTCGCTGGAAGTGGCTGGCAGGTTGTCGGTAGCATAGCGGTGACGCTTCAACGTCATCACCAGTTGCCCGAATAACAGTTCCGCCATGTCATTAACCAGCGGATCGTGCTGATGACTTTCATGCTCAAGCTGGTTAATCACCTGGCGCGCCTGGGTCATTCCGGCGCTGCCCAATCGCCAGTGCGGCTGTCTTGGCGTACCGTTGAAACCGGGAATGGCGCTCTCCCAGGCAAGGTTCAGCTTAAGCCGCTCCGGGCAATAGATAATATTCTGCAGCACGAGGTCATTAACCGAGGTGTAGGAGTGCTTGTCTTCCGCGCGAATGTAAAACAGATCGCCACGCGTAATCCGGTACGGACGATCATTGAGCACGTGCAGCCCGTTACCACGCCACACCATTACCAGTTCACAGAATTCATGGGTATGTTCAGCAAACACGCTCTGCGGATAGCGATCGGCGACGGCGACAGCCTGTTCATCACCGGCAAAAAAGTCTTTTTTTAACAGGACTAACTGATTCGCCACCAAAGTCTTCCCTGCCGGATGACGGTTACCGCCTTACCCGGCCTACAAAAAGCGTGACACGCAGGCCGGATAGAACGCTAACGCGTCGCTATCCGGCCTCATCATTGCATCATTACTAACAAATCTCGCAGCAAAAAACGGTGACTGCATTCGCGTTACTGAAGTAACGCATCGCGCCCCTGACGGATATCGCGTGGCGACCAGTTAAACTCGCGTCGAAATAGCGTCGAAAAGTGGTTACTGTCGCCGAAACCGCAGTGATAGGCGATGTCCGTTACGCTTTCATCACTGTGTCGCAGGAGGTGGCGGGCTTTGATAAGACGCAGACGATTAAGATAGCGCTGGGGCGTCAGCCCGGTGTGCTGCTTAAGCTGACGATGCAGAGTACGCAGCGACAGCGAGAACCGGTCAGCCAGCGCCTCCCAGCATACTTCTTCGGCGAAATGGTCTTCCAGCCACGCCATCAGTTGATTCAGTCGCGCGTCGTTATTTTCCGCCCCTTCCATCAGACTGCTTCTGCGCAGTAATACCAGCAGTTGCATAAACACAATTTCGCGGTTCGCCAGCGTGGGGAGATCCATTTCTTCATCGCGTTGTTCCATCTGCGCCACCAGGTGGCGCACCTGTTGAAGCACGCTTTGGTTCACCCGCCAGTGTGAAGGGTACGCCCCATCCTGTTCCTGGGGCAGCAGTTGATCCAGCCCGGACAAAAACTGGAACGCATCGGGCGAACGGTAGAGCACATTGGTCAGGCAAAGGTTATCGGTGTGTTCATATAAGTGCCGATCGTGATCGCGAACAAAACAGACGGTGCCGCCGCTAATGGTATACGGCTGTCCGTTAAACACATGGATGCCTGTGCCGTGTTCCACAATCACAATTTCATGAAAATCATGGTGATGCTCCGGAAAGGCAGACTGTGGCAGCCGGGGCTCAATGGCGACAGGCGCTTTACCTGATGGGAAAAAATCCACGCTGTGCAGTACGGTCATGATGATCCCTTCCGGATGAAATGAACATGGCAAAATAGTAATTAAGGGTTATCAACCTCACCTTAAATTTTCGACACGAAACTGAGCAAACAGCGTCAATTTTTCAAGAAAAGGCGGGAAAGATCCGGAAATGCGGTCGACATCACATCAGGAAAACGGGGCGGTATAACTGGAAACTGTGAACGCTATCACGTTCATCTTTGCTTTCTTGCCAGCGGCTAATTATGGCTGTCAGTAACAAGAAGGTGAGCCATGACGAGGTTTTTTAGACTGAGCGCAATGAAACTCAGAAGGACCTCGCTATGACTTTTCGCCATTGTGTCGCTGTCGATCTCGGCGCATCCAGCGGACGCGTAATGCTGGCGCGCTATGACAGTGAACATCGCACCCTGACGCTGCGTGAAATCCACCGCTTCGTAAACTGCCTGCAAAAACAGGACGGTTTTGATACGTGGGACGTCGACAGTCTTGAAGACGCCATTCGCCTCGGGCTGGAGAAAGTTTGCGATGAAGGCATCCGCATTGACAGCATCGGCATCGACACCTGGGGTGTGGACTATGTCCTGCTGGATAAGCAGGGCCAGCGGGTCGGGCTACCGGTCTCCTACCGCGACAGCCGCACCACCGGCATTATGCCGCTGGCGCAGGCGCAGATCGGTAAAGGCGATATTTATCAGCGTAGCGGGATCCAGTTTCTACCGTTCAATACGCTTTACCAACTGCGCGCGCTGGTCGAACAGCAGCCAGAACTGGTGTCGCAGGTGGCTCACGCGCTGCTGATCCCTGACTACTTCAGCTATCGTCTTACCGGCGAAATGAACTGGGAATACACCAACGCCACCACCACCCAACTGGTCAATATCAACAGCGACGACTGGGATGAGACCCTGCTGGCCTGGACCGGTGCGGAGAAAACCTGGTTTGGCCGCCCTACGCATCCCGGCAATGTCATTGGCTACTGGATTTGTCCGCAGAAGAACGCAATTCCGGTGGTTGCCGTCGCCAGTCATGACACCGCCAGCGCGGTGATCGCCTCTCCGCTGGCCGATACCCATAGCGCCTACCTCTCGTCGGGAACCTGGTCGTTAATGGGCTTTGAAAGCCGTACGCCGTACACCAACGACGCGGCGTTGGCGGCCAATATCACCAACGAAGGCGGCGCGGAAGGCCGTTACCGGGTGCTGAAAAATATCATGGGGCTGTGGCTGCTCCAGCGCGTGCTGAAAGAACGTCAGGTCGGCGATCTCCCTGCGCTGATCGCCGAAACGCAGACGTTAAAAGCCTGCCGCTTCCTGATCAACCCTAACGACGATCGCTTTATCAACCCGGACGACATGTGCGCGGAAATACAGGCGGCCTGCCGCGAATCCGGACAGCCGGTACCGGTCAGCGACGCGGAACTGGCGCGCTGCATTTTCGACAGCCTGGCGCTGCTGTACGCCGATGTGCTTGAGGAACTGGCGGCCCTGCGCGGCGAGGCCTTCACCCAGTTACACATCGTCGGCGGCGGCTGCCAGAACGCCCTGCTTAACCAACTCTGCGCCGACGCCTGCGGCATCCGCGTGATGGCCGGTCCGATCGAAGCCTCTACGCTCGGTAATATCGGCATTCAACTGATGACCTTAGATGAACTGAGCAACGTCGATGACTTCCGCCAGGTGGTCACCGCCAACTATAACCTGACGACTTTTACCCCTCATCCTGACAGTGAAATTGCCCGCTATGTCGCGCAATTTCACGCAAAACGACAGACAAAGGAGCTTTGCGCATGACCACTCAACTGGAACAAGCCTGGGAACTGGCGAAACAACGCTTCGCCGCTGTAGGTATTGATGTCGAGGAGGCGCTGCGCCAGCTCGATCGTCTGCCGGTATCCATGCACTGCTGGCAGGGCGATGACGTAGCCGGTTTTGAAAATCCGGAAGGATCGCTTACCGGCGGCATTCAGGCCACCGGCAACTACCCGGGTAAAGCACGTAACGCCACGGAGCTTCGCGCCGACCTTGAGCAAGCGCTGAGCCTGATCCCAGGGTCGAAGCGCCTGAACCTGCACGCCATTTATCTGGAGTCGGAGACCCCGGTTTCCCGCGACCAGATAAAACCGGAACACTTTAAAAACTGGGTGGAATGGGCAAAAGCGAACCAGCTCGGGCTGGACTTTAACCCGTCCTGCTTCTCGCATCCGTTGAGCGCGGACGGCTTCACCCTTTCCCATGCCGACGACAAAACCCGTCAGTTCTGGATCGATCACTGCAAAGCCAGCCGCCGCGTTTCCGCTTACTTTGGCGAACAACTGGGCACGCCGTCGGTGATGAATATCTGGATCCCGGACGGCATGAAAGACATTACCGTTGACCGCTTAGCGCCGCGCCAGCGTCTGCTGGACGCACTGGACGAGGTGATCAGCGAGAAACTCGATCCGGCGCATCACATCGACGCCGTGGAAAGCAAACTGTTTGGCATCGGCGCGGAAAGCTACACCGTCGGCTCCAACGAATTTTATATGGGCTATGCCACCAGCCGCCAGACCGCGCTGTGCCTGGACGCAGGCCACTTCCATCCAACTGAAGTGATTTCCGACAAGATCTCTGCCGCGATGCTTTACGTGCCGCGCCTGCTGCTGCACGTCAGCCGCCCGGTCCGTTGGGACAGCGACCACGTGGTGCTGCTGGACGACGAGACCCAGGCGATCGCCAGCGAGATCGTACGCCACAATCTGTTCGACCGCGTCCACATCGGTCTCGATTTCTTCGACGCCTCCATCAACCGCATCGCGGCATGGGTTATTGGCACCCGCAACATGAAAAAAGCGCTGCTGCGCGCGTTGCTGGAGCCAACAGAACAACTGCGCCAGCTGGAAGCCAGCGGCGATTACACCGCGCGTCTGGCGCTGCTGGAAGAACAAAAATCACTGCCGTGGCAGGCGGTTTGGGAAATGTACTGCCAGCGTCACGATACGCCAGCCGGTAGCCAGTGGCTGGAAAACGTACGCGCATACGAGAAAGCGATCCTCAGTCAACGTCGTTAAGACAAATCGTAGGCCCGATCGGCCCTGCGCCATCGGGCAAATAATGAGACAGGTACACTATATTATGCAAAACATTACCGATTCCTGGTTTGTTCAGGGGATGATCAAAGCCACCTCCGATGCCTGGCTGAAAGGCTGGGACGAGCGCAACGGCGGCAACCTGACGCTGCGTCTCGACGAGGCGGATATCGCGCCGTTCAGCGCAGACTTCCACGCCGCGCCACGTTATATCGCCCTGAGCCAGCCAATGCCGCTGTTGGCGAACACGCCGTTTATCGTGACCGGTTCCGGTAAATTTTTCCGCAATGTGCAGCTCGACCCGGCAGCCAATTTAGGCGTGGTGAAAGTCGATAGCGACGGCGCGGGCTATCACATTTTATGGGGACTGACCCACGAGGCGGTGCCGACCTCTGAACTGCCGGCGCACTTCCTCTCCCACTGCGAGCGCATCATCGCGACCCATGGCAAAGACCGTGTGATCATGCACTGCCACGCGACCAACCTGATCGCCCTGACCTACGTGCTGGAAAACAGCACCGATCTCATCACCCGCAAGCTGTGGGAAGGCAGTACCGAGTGTCTGGTGGTGTTCCCGGACGGCGTCGGCATTCTGCCGTGGATGGTGCCGGGCACCGACGACATCGGCCAGGCCACCGCACAGGAAATGCAAAAACATTCGCTGGTCCTGTGGCCGTTCCACGGCGTGTTTGGCAGCGGCCCGACGCTGGATGAAGCGTTCGGCCTGATCGACACCGCAGAGAAGTCCGCCGAAGTGTTAGTCAAAGTGTTGTCGATGGGCGGTATGAAGCAAACCATCAGCCGTGAAGAACTGATCGCGCTGGGTAAACGTTTCGGCGTCACCCCGCTCGCCAGCGCATTAGAACTGTATTAATCGCAACATCGCGCCCCGCTCACCGTTGCCGCGCTGAAACCTTACCAGAGCGGCAATATGTGGATCTCCCGTTTCGCTGTTGCATATGTCGATGTGGCTAACGGTTTTGAGTGGCAGGCCGTGGCAGCCTGTGGGGTACTGAGCGGCATCCCTATCCCTGGCGGTTCCGGCGCCATGCAAGCGCAGCGCCGCCGGACATAATTTCATCGTAATTAAGGAGAATAACATGAGCTTTATGCTGGCACTTCCCAAAATCAGCCTGCACGGCGCAGGGGCGATTGGCGATATGGTGAATCTGGTTGCGAACAAGCAGTGGGGAAAAGCGCTGATCGTCACCGACGGTCAATTGGTGAAGCTTGGGCTACTCGATAGCCTGTTCACCGCGCTGGATGCGCACCAGATGTCGTATCACCTGTTTGACGAGGTGTTCCCGAATCCAACCGAAGCGCTGGTGCAAAAGGGTTACGCGGCGTATCAGGAGGCGAACTGCGACTACATCATCGCATTTGGCGGCGGCAGCCCAATCGATACCGCCAAAGCGGTGAAAATCCTTACCGCTAATCCGGCGCCATCCACGTCCTATTCCGGCGTGGGCAAAGTGAAGAACCCGGGCGTACCGCTGGTCGCAATCAACACCACCGCCGGGACAGCGGCTGAGATGACCAGCAACGCGGTGATTATTGACGCCGAACGTCAGGTAAAAGAAGTGATCATCGACCCGAATATCATTCCGGATATTGCGGTAGACGATGCCAGCGTGATGCTGGATATTCCGGCGTCCGTCACCGCGGCGACCGGTATGGATGCCCTGACCCACGCGGTGGAAGCCTACGTTTCCGTTGGCGCGCACCCGCTAACCGACGCTAACGCGCTGGAAGCTATCCGTCTGATCAACCTGTGGCTACCGAAAGCCGTGGATGATGGCCACAACATGGAAGCCCGTGAGCAGATGGCGTTCGGTCAGTATCTGGCGGGGATGGCATTCAACAGCGCCGGCCTGGGGCTGGTTCATGCGCTGGCGCATCAGCCGGGCGCGACTCACAACCTGCCGCACGGCGTTTGCAACGCCATTCTGCTGCCGATCATTGAAAACTTTAACCGCCCGAACGCCGTCGCGCGTTTTGCCCGCATCGCCGGGGCGATGGGGGTGGATACCCGCGGCATGAGCGATGAAGCGGCAAGTATGGAAGCGATTAATGCGATCCGCGCCCTGAGCAAACGCGTGGGTATTCCGGAAGGGTTCAGCGCACTCGGCGTAACCAAAGAGGACATCGAAGGCTGGCTGGATAAAGCGCTGGCTGACCCATGCGCGCCATGCAACCCGCGCACTGCCAGCCGCGATGAAGTCCGCGAGCTATACCTGGAGGCGTTATGATCCGCAAAGCATTCGTGATGCAGGTTAACGGCGACGCGCACGAAGAGTATCAGCGCCGCCATAACCCCATCTGGCCGGAGCTGGAAGCGGTGCTAAAAGCGCACGGCGCGCATCACTATGCGATCTATCTCGACGAAGCGCGCAACCTGCTGTTCGCCACCGTGGAGATTGAGTCCGAAGAGCGCTGGAACGCGGTCGCGAATACTGACGTGTGTCAGCGCTGGTGGAAACATATGCGCGACGTGATGCCCGCAAACCCGGACAACAGCCCGGTCAGCGCGGAACTGAAGGAAGTGTTTTATCTGGCGTAAGCGCCGGTGAGTCCAGGCCCGGTGAATACCGGGCCTTTTTTTGCATCAGAAGTAATATTTGAAGCGAACGCGGGCGCCGTAGCGGTCGTCGGAATCGTCGCCGTGAACGTCATCGCCGTCGCTGTTCATGATGGAATAATAGGTACCGAGGTAGATATTGAAGTTCTCCATATCCATCACGTTGGCGAACTGATAGGACGCATGAATAGTATGAATGTCATAGGTGCCTTCATCGTTAATCCAGCAATCATCGTCGCAGACGACACCTGAATATTCATCAATCTTGTTATGCGCGTAAATATACCCCAGCTCAAAGCGCTTCCACAGGGCGTTCACCCCGGCGGTAAAGTCTTTTTCACTGCTGGCATCCAGATACGCGGTGTTGACGTTAAGCACCACACCGTTGTCCGGATCGGTCTTTAAGCCGTCCCAGGTCATGGTTAAGCCATAGCCGGTGCGGTCGGACTGATCGACAAAGTCGCCCTGTGCGTCGGTGTAGCCGTAGGCGTTATTGACCACGTTCGATTCCATCGCCGCGGCCACCGAGAACTCATCTTTTGACCACGCGATAACCGGGCGCAGATAGGCAACGTTTTTCTGTTGATCCATCTCACGACCATGGTAGTCACCCTCATTAAACAGCGCGGTACCGTCTTCCAGCAGGGTGTTGAGTTCGAAATACCAGTTATCGATTTGCTTGCTGACAAGGAAGTTACCGCCCGCGTCGGAACGGCCGCGCCCTTCTTTCATCATGTAGATATAGCCGCTGCCGTCGTCGTACAGATCGTTAGCGGTATTGCCGGAATGTTCGACAAACGTATCCTGATTCAGCGGGAACATATCGTAGGCTTCGAAACGCCCGACTTTCACCTTCCAGTCGTTTTCCTTGCCGAAGAAGAAGACCGCGTCATCAATGTCCACCGTGCCGGACATGTCCCCTAACGGCTGCGCCGAGAAGCCAGCGAAATAGCCGTTATCCAGCTTCCGCATCCCGTCAAAACCCAGCAGGATACGGCCATTCAGATCCCATTGTTCATTCGTTGTGTCAGGATCCATATTGGCATTGGTCATCGCCAGTAGGCCATGTTTGCTTTCGGCATCCATGTTGAATTCCACATCGCCGTAGATTTTCAAATCGCCGTAGCCGGAGAGCTGCAGATTTGGCGTCGCGGCGTTTTTCTGCGTTTCTTCCGTCGGTGTCTGTCCGTTAACCGGAGTGTTGCCCTGAGCGGCTTTGATTTCGCGGATCTCCGCAGCCTGCTGGACCTGTAATTGTTGTACCTGGCTTTCCGCCTGGGCCGCCCGGTTTTCCGCCGCCGCCAGTCGGGCCTCTAATTGCTCAAGCCGTTGTTCCAGAGTCAATTGCGCTGTTTTAGCAAAACCGGTATTTGCCACTAATAATAATCCGATTGCTAAAGATAACGTCGATTTCTTCATTTATTCGCTTTCCTTGAAATAAAGAATGATCAGCGTTTTCCTGTAGGAATACGCGTGGTGAATAATGAGATAAGAACAATTTTATTTTTATATATATTGACACCAGCAATTGAACCCATGAATGATTGAACAGCGATTGCGGGTGCTTTCACAGGCTAATAATTATTAGCATTCTGATTTATTGGTGTAAATGCAGCAAATACACAGTTCGTGAGGAATCTAACAAAAGCGGGGAAATAAACGAAATATCGTAAAAAGTTATAAATATAGATTTAATGAAAATATAATTTTGATTAATCATTGAGCGTGACGTTATTACACCACGCTCGAATTAATCGAAATAATCTTAATTTTGTTCGGCGACCAGAATTGCCTGCGTATCCGGTGCCAGCGCCTTAAATATATGTTCCCGATCGGCGGGGTAACAAATATAGTCACCCACACCTAATTCTTCCGGCGCGTCGGTCAGACCAACCAGCGCTTTTCCCTGCGTCACGATGATATGCTCTATCGACCCGGGCGGATGGGGCTGTGAAACGCGGTCGGCTCCCGGCTGGGTCAGCAGTAAATAGATATCGCGACGTGCGCCAGGGGGGCACGCGGCCAGCAAAATGGCCTGATAGTGCGCCTGCTCCGCCACCACTTTTGTCCCTTCGCCCCGCCGAATCACCTGCGTTTTTTGCACCTGCGGTTCCAGCAGCCGCGCAAAGGGGATATCCAGCGCCACACAGAGCGACCAGAGCGTTTCCAGGCTAGGATTACCGTTTCCCGCTTCCAGCTGTGAAAGTGTGGATTTGGCGATGCCTGCCCGGCGGGCGATTTCCGCCAGCGACAGTCCTGTCCGCTGACGTTCGCGTACCAGACTTTTAGCAATCACGCTGATGGGCTGTGTCATTCACGTCTCCGCGTTTTTTATAACGAACGATTCGTTCGTCTTGTAAATCGATCATGTTCCGTTCATTATAATGGAAACTCGTTCGATATGGCTAAAATGGATGAAACACCTCTTTTCCAGTCTGAAAGCAGACACGATAAAAGCGATATTTCTGGTATGCCTGGCCGTCGGCGTAGTGGGCATGTCCTACGGCTCGCTGGCGATGGCCTACGGTTTCCCGGTCTGGGTACCGTTTGTGCTCTCGATTTTTGTACTGGCCGGCGCGTCAGAATTCATGTTCATCGGCATTGTCGCCAGCGGCGGAAACCCGTTAGCGGCAGCGGCAGCCGGTTTACTGGTTAACGCCCGCCACGTACCTTTCGGCGTGACGGTGCGCGATCTGGTCGGCACCCGCGCCGCCAGCTTTTTGGGCTGCCACATTATGAACGATGAGAGCGTGGTGTTTGGCCTGTCGCAGAAAACGCCGGAGCAGCGTAAAGCCGCTTACTGGCTTTGCGGTCTGGGCGTTGCCATTCTCTGGCCGGTAGGTACCCTGCTGGGTACGGTGGTGGGACAGTTGCTGCCCGCGCCGGAAACCATCGGTCTCGACGCCGTGTTCCCGGCGATCCTGCTCGCGCTTGTGGTACCTGCTTTCAAAAACCGTACTACTTTAATTCGCAGCCTGAGCGGCGCCGCCGTGTCGCTTGCTGCCGTGCCTTTTGCGCCGGTCGGGCTGCCGGTGCTGCTTTCCCTGCTTGGCTTACTGACGAGGAAAAAATAATGGGCAATATGACGCTGTTTATCCTCGGCATCGCAATTTTATCGGCGGGTACCTACCTGATGCGCCTCGGCGGCGCAAAGCTGGGGAGTCGTCTGGCGCTTTCCGAGCGTTCGCAGGCGCTGCTTTCCGATGCCGCGACGGTATTGCTGTTTTCCGTTGCGCTGGCGACCACCTTCTACGAAGGCGAACACTTTGCGAGTATGGCGCGCGTGTTGGGCGTGGCTTTCGCGGTATTTCTCGCCTGGCGGAAAATGCCGCTGATTGTGGTGATTATCGCTGCGGCGGTGGTGACGGCGCTCTTGAGAATGGCGGGAGTGCACTAATTACCGGATGGCGCAGTTGAACTGCGCCGCCGTCCGGCAAGGCTTATTTCAGCAATTCAGCAGTCATGTGCACACGGTTACCAGTATAAGCCTGGGTAATTTTGTAGGCGCTGGCGCCAGCTTGTTCAGCCTGAGCGGCGATTTTCGCTTCCGCGCTTTCCAGCGTCGAGCCGGTTGCGGTCACGGACTGCGCGGCGAAAGTACCGAAGGACGTAGCGAGAGCGATTACTGCGACAAAAGTTTTGATGCTTTTCATGATATAAACCCTTTCACTTGGTTGTTTGAGTAAGGCACTGTGCCTTGATGTGATAAATAATAGGCCGTTACTCAGACAACTGAAAGCGGAAGGATTTGCCAATCTAATTCAAATAAACTGAATGTGTTATCCGGCAATTAACCGCTGCGGGTGCGTATAAACGGTCGCCCTGCCCGGCTTACAGAAGCCCACCAGCGTCAGGTTGCAGCGCTCGGCTACTTCCACCGCTAATGTAGTGGCGGCAGAGAGCGCAAATAAGATTTCAACGCCGCACATCGCCGATTTCTGCACCATCTCATAGCTGGCGCGACTGGATACCAGCGCCGCCCCCTGTTCCCAGGCTTTTCCTTCCCCGGCACGGCGCCCGAGCAGTTTATCCAGCGCCACATGACGTCCCACATCTTCATGACCGCCCGCCAGTTCGCCACAAGGCATAACCCAGGCTGCGGCATGGGTACATCCGGTCAGTTTTCCGATGGGCTGAAAGTCCTTCAGATGCTGTAAAGCCGGGTCGAGACTGGCGAGATGAAACGTCTGGGTGAATGGCAGCGGCTGCACCGGTTTACCAATGTCGTTAAGCTGTTCCACGCCGCAGACGCCACAGCCAGTCCGTCCAGCCAGCGCGCGGCGACGTTCTTTCAACCCCATAAAGCGGCGGCTGGAAAGCTCAATCCGCACCTCAAGCCCGTTACAGGACGGCACGACATCCATACCAAAAATATCCCGCGGGCTGGCGATGATTCCCTCAGAAAGGGAAAAGCCAACGGCGAAATGCATAAGATCTTTCGGCGACGCCATCATCACAACGTGCGAAATGCCGTTATAGACCAGCGCAACCGGGACTTCTTCCGCGACCTCATCCCGCTGAGGATGTTGCAAATCCTCGCGCGTCCAGAGGCTAACCTCGCGATAACCCGTGACATTTGTCACATATTCGACTTCTTCTGGATGTATCTTATTCACTTTCTTTTAACCGTATAAGAACAGACGTACCAACATTGTGGTATTCTGTCACAAACCCCACCGGGACAAGGGGAAATTGACCCAATTCTGGACCTTTGCGGTCCTCTCCGCAAAGAAAAATAACAACCACTCCCTGAGCATTCAGACTGAATGTGAATGAGAAGTGACAATGTCGAAACAAGGAGCAAACCATGCAGGTCAGCAGAAGGCAGTTCTTTAAGATCTGCGCTGGCGGTATGGCAGGCACCACGGCGGCGGCACTGGGCTTCGCGCCCGGCGTAGCGCTAGCGGAAACACGGCAATACAAACTGCTGCGCACCCGCGAAACCCGTAATACCTGCACTTACTGTTCCGTTGGCTGCGGGCTGTTAATGTACAGCCTCGGCGACGGGGCGAAAAACGCCAAAGCATCTATCTTCCATATTGAAGGCGATCCGGACCATCCGGTAAACCGCGGCGCACTCTGCCCGAAAGGGGCCGGTCTGGTGGACTTTATCCACTCCGAAAGCCGCCTGAAGTACCCGGAATATCGCGCGCCAGGTTCTGATAAATGGCAGAAGATCAGTTGGGATGAGGCGTTTGACCGCATCGCGAAGCTGATGAAAGAAGACCGCGACGCCAACTACGTTGCGCAGAACGCTGAAGGCGTGACCGTCAACCGCTGGCTGTCGACCGGCATGCTGTGTGCTTCAGCCTCCAGTAACGAAACCGGCTATTTAACGCAAAAATTCTCCCGCGCGCTGGGTATGCTCGCGGTCGACAACCAGGCGCGTGTCTGACACGGACCAACGGTAGCAAGTCTTGCTCCAACATTTGGTCGCGGTGCGATGACCAACCACTGGGTCGACATTAAGAACGCCAACCTCGTCGTGGTAATGGGCGGTAACGCCGCTGAAGCGCACCCGGTCGGGTTCCGCTGGGCGATGGAAGCGAAAATTCGCAACGGCGCGAAGCTGATTGTGATCGATCCGCGCTTTACGCGTACCGCGTCGGTGGCCGACTTCTATGCGCCGATTCGTTCCGGTACTGACATTGCTTTCCTGTCAGGCGTGATGCTGTACCTGCTGACAAACGAAAAATACAACCGCGAATACACCGAAGCTTACACCAACGCCAGCCTGATCGTGCGTGAAGACTTTGGCTTCGACGATGGCCTGTTCACCGGCTACGACGCGGAGCAACGTAAATACGACAAAACCAGCTGGAACTACGAGCTGGACGAAAACGGCTTTGCGAAACGCGACACCACACTGCAACACCCGCGCTGCGTCTGGAACCTGCTGAAACAGCACGTTTCCCGCTATACGCCGGACGTTGTCGAAAATATCTGCGGCACACCGAAAGCCGACTTTCTGAAGGTGTGTGAGTACATCGCGGAAACCAGTGCGAAAGACAAAACCGCGTCGTTCCTGTATGCCCTCGGCTGGACGCAGCATTCCATCGGCGCGCAGAACATCCGCACCATGGCGATGATCCAGCTGCTGCTCGGCAACATGGGGATGGCGGGCGGCGGCGTTAACGCCCTGCGCGGTCACTCTAACATTCAGGGGCTGACCGACCTGGGCCTGCTGTCGCAAAGCCTGCCGGGTTACCTGACCCTGCCGAACGAGAAGCAGACCGACCTGCAAACCTACCTTACCGCCAATACGCCGAAGCCGCTGCTGGAAGGCCAGGTCAACTACTGGGGCAATTATCCGAAATTCTTTGTCTCGCTGATGAAGTCCTTCTTTGGCGACAAAGCAACGGCGGAAAACAGCTGGGGCTTTGACTGGCTGCCGAAGTGGGACAAAGGGTACGACGTGCTGCAGTACTTCGAGATGATGAACGAGGGCAAGGTCAATGGCTATATCTGCCAGGGCTTTAACCCGGTGGCGTCATTCCCGAACAAAAACAAAGTGATCGCGTCCCTGTCGAAACTGAAGTTCCTGGTGACCATTGATCCGCTCAACACCGAGACCTCAACCTTCTGGCAGAACCACGGCGAGTCGAACGATGTCGATCCGTCGACAATTCAGACCGAAGTGTTCCGCTTGCCGTCCACCTGCTTTGCGGAAGAAAACGGGTCTATCGTTAACTCCGGTCGCTGGTTGCAGTGGCACTGGAAAGGTGCCGACGCACCGGGAATAGCCCGTACCGACGGTGAAATTCTGGCGGGTATTTTCTTGCGTATGCGCAAGATGTACGCCGAACAGGGCGGCGCCAACCCGGAACAGGTGCTGAACATGACCTGGAACTACACCAAACCGGATGAGCCAGATTCGGAAGAAGTGGCGCAGGAAAGTAACGGTAAAGCGCTGGCGGATATCGTCGACCCGGCAACGGGCGCGGTGATCGTCAAGAAAGGCCAGCAGCTCAGTTCGTTCGCCCAGTTACGTGACGATGGTACCACCGCCAGCGGCTGTTGGATTTTTGCCGGTAGCTGGACACCGGAAGGTAACATGATGGCGCGTCGCGATAACGCCGATCCGTCAGGCCTCGGCAATACGCTGGGCTGGGCGTGGGCATGGCCGCTTAACCGTCGTATTTTGTATAACCGCGCCTCCGCTGATCCACAAGGCAACCCGTGGGATCCGAAACGTCAAATCCTGAAATGGGATGGGACGAAATGGAGCGGGATGGACATTCCGGACTACAGCGCCGCCGCACCGGGTAGCGATGTCGGACCGTTTATCATGCAGCCGGAAGGGATGGGGCGCCTGTTTGCTGTCGATAAGATGGCGGAAGGTCCGTTCCCGGAACACTATGAGCCGTTTGAAACACCGCTGGGCACCAACCCGCTGCACCCGAACGTGATCTCTAACCCTGCCGCCCGCATCTTTAAGAGCGACGCCGAAGCGCTGGGTAAAGCCGATAAGTTCCCGTATGTCGGCACCACTTACCGCCTGACCGAGCACTTCCACTACTGGACCAAGCACGCGTTGCTTAATGCTATCGCCCAGCCGGAACAGTTTGTGGAAATTGGCGAGAAGCTGGCGAACAAGCTGGGCATTGCCCACGGCGATACGGTGAAAGTCTCCTCTAACCGCGGTTACATTAAGGCTAAGGCGGTAGTGACCAAGCGTATCCGCACGTTGAAAGCTGACGGCAAGGATATCGATACCATCGGTATTCCGATTCACTGGGGCTACGAGGGCGTGGCGAAAAAAGGGTTTATCGCCAATACGTTAACGCCATTCGTTGGTGATGCGAACACGCAGACGCCGGAGTTTAAGTCCTTCCTGGTGAATGTGGAAAAGGTATAACGGAGACGACTTATGGCTTATCAATCGCAAGACATCATTCGTCGTTCCGCGACTAACGGTTTCACCCCCGCGCCCCAGGCGCGGGATCACCAGCAAGAAGTGGCGAAGCTTATCGACGTAACCACCTGTATCGGCTGTAAAGCCTGCCAGGTGGCCTGTTCGGAGTGGAATGACATTCGTGATGAAATCGGCAGCAACGTCGGGGTTTACGATAACCCGGCGGATTTGACCGCCAAATCATGGACGGTGATGCGCTTCTCGGAAGTGGAACAGAACGACAAACTGGAATGGCTGATCCGCAAGGACGGCTGCATGCACTGTGCCGATCCGGGCTGCCTGAAGGCGTGCCCGGCGGAAGGGGCGATCATTCAGTATGCTAACGGCATTGTCGACTTCCAGTCTGAACAGTGCATCGGATGCGGCTACTGCATCGCCGGATGCCCGTTCGACGTGCCGCGTCTGAATCCGGAAGACAACCGCGTGTATAAATGTACGCTGTGCGTCGACCGCGTCAACGTCGGCCAGGAACCAGCCTGCGTGAAAACCTGCCCAACCGGCGCTATCCACTTTGGCTCAAAAGAGGATATGAAAACGCTGGCGGGTGAGCGCGTCGCCGAGCTGAAAACTCGCGGTTACGACAACGCAGGCCTGTACGATCCGGCAGGCGTCGGCGGTACGCACGTGATGTACGTGCTGCACCATGCCGACAAGCCGAATCTGTACCACGGCCTGCCGGAAAACCCGGAAATCAGCGCCACCGTGAAGTTCTGGAAAGGGATCTGGAAACCTCTTGCAGCGGTCGGCTTTGCAGCGACCTTTGCGGCCAGCGTCTTCCACTACGTCGGGGTCGGTCCGAACCGTGCGGAGGAAGAAGATGACAACCTGCATGAAGAGAAAGACGAGGTGCGCAAATGAAACGTCGTGACACCATCGTGCGCTACACCGCGCCGGAACGCATCAACCACTGGGTCACAGCCTTCTGCTTCGTGCTGGCGGCGGTGAGTGGACTGGGCTTTTTCTTCCCGTCCTTCAACTGGCTGATGCAGATTCTCGGCACGCCGCAGCTGGCGCGCATTCTGCACCCGTTCGTGGGCGTGATCATGTTCGCCTCGTTCATCATCATGTTCTTCCGTTACTGGCATCACAACCTGATCAATCGGGACGATATTTTCTGGGCGAAGAACATCCGCAAGATTATCGTCAACGACGAGGTTGGCGACACCGGACGGTATAACTTCGGCCAGAAATGCGTGTTCTGGGCGGCGATTATCTTCCTGGTGCTGCTGCTGGTGAGCGGCGTGATCATCTGGCGTCCGTACTTTGCCCCGGCGTTTTCCATTCCGGTGATCCGCTTTGCGCTGATGTTGCACTCCTTTGCCGCCGTCGCGCTGATCGTGGTGATTATGGTGCATATTTACGCTGCGCTGTGGGTGAAAGGCACGATTACGGCTATGGTTGAAGGCTGGGTTACCCGCTCGTGGGCGAAGAAACATCACCCACGCTGGTACCGCGAAGTGCGTGAAAAGCAGGACAAATCATCGTCCTGACCCGCTGATTATCCATCCCAATGACTCTGGCGCCGGGAACATTGTTTCCGGCGCTATTTCGTGTCAGGCTCCGCCAGCTAATCCGAACGGTGAATAGTCTGCTCCGTTAAGATCGGGTATCGTACCGCACACATTGCGATGTCACCGGTATATCCCGCAGACCGATTGCGGTTATCATTACTGATATTCACCAGAGCGGGCGCGTGGCAGGCGCCAAATCAAGAGCGGATGACAGACCACCGATCCGCCCAACCAGGAAGCACTCAATGAGCATTCGTATCATCCCGCAAGATGAGCTGGAAAAAAGCGAGAAGCGCGCGACGGATATGATCCCACCGTTATTATTTCCCCGGCTCAAAAATTTATATAACCGTCGCGCCGAACGCCTGCGCGAACTGGCAGAGAACAACCCGCTGGGCGATTACCTGCGCTTTGCTGCGCTGATCGCCCACGCGCAGGAAGTGGTGCTGTACGATCACCCGCTTCAGATAGACCTGACCGCACGCATTAAAGACGCGAACGAACAGGGCAAACCACCGCTGGATATTCACGTTCTGCCGCGCGATAAACACTGGCAAACGCTGCTGCATTCGCTAATTGCGGAGCTGAAGCCCGAAATGAGCGGCCCGGCGCTGGCGGTGATCGAAAACCTGGAAAAAGCCTCCGAACAAGAGCTGGAACAGATGGCGAGCGCGCTGTTCGCTGCGGATTTTGCCTCTGTAAGCAGCGACAAAGCGCCGTTTATCTGGGCTGCGTTGTCGCTTTACTGGGCACAGATGGCTAACCTGATCCCGGGCAAAGCCCGCGCCGAATACGGCGAACAGCGTCAGTATTGCCCGGTGTGCGGCTCAATGCCGGTCTCCAGCATTGTGCAAATTGGCACCACGCAGGGGCTGCGCTATCTGCACTGCAACCTGTGTGAAACCGAATGGCACGTGGTGCGCGTGAAATGCAGCAACTGCGAGCAGAGCCGCGATTTGCACTACTGGTCGCTGGAAAATGAGCAGGCGGCAATCAAAGCCGAAAGCTGCGGCGACTGCGGAACCTACCTGAAGATTCTCTATCAGGAAAAAGACCCGAAAGTCGAAGCGGTGGCTGACGATCTTGCCTCGTTGATTCTGGACGCCAAAATGGAGCAGGAGGGCTTTGCCCGTAGCTCTATCAACCCGTTCCTGTTCCCGGGTGAAGGGGAGTAAAGCTTACCTGGACCGGATGGCCCCCGTCGTCCGGTCTACAAGTGATATGGCGTGATCACCCCGGTATCCCGGTAAAGTCTTTTGTATTACGCATCACAAGCTGACAGCGATGGATTTGGGCGGTTGCCAGGATGATCGCATTCGGCAGTTTCATACCATACTCCTGCCTCCGGCTGACGCTGCGTTCTGCGATATCCTGTGTAACGCCAATCACGTTGAAGACGCTTAAAGCTATACGCGTGCGGTTTCCCTGATGATATTTCTTCGCACCGACCATTACTTCCATCCATGTGATAAGGCTAATCGCATTTTGTGGGGGATACGTTTCAAGCCCCTGTTTCGCTTCACGACGACCGTTAAACAAATCGATCTATGGGTATCAAATAATACAAACCCTTGCTGCATCACCATTCCTCGCGCAATTTCCTTTCGTATTCGATACCGTCTTCTTCGCAGCCCTGCCACAGTCCTGACGCGTTAGAAAGGGTATTTTCTGCCAGACCTTGTCTTTCAAGGTATTGTTCTACTGCTTCGCGTAATAGCTCAGCACGCGGTAGGTTGCGCTGCTTTTTGAGATCATCAAGACGCTTGATCACATCGTCTGGCAGGTCGAGTAAAACCCTGCCCATAACCATTCCAACCATCATACTCATATATCTCTCCGGCATATCGTTTGCAGCTATTTTTCGCACAACATACACCCGTGGCGGCAGGGAAAAAAGCGCTTTCAGACGTGACTTTCACTTTTGCGAGGCGCTTTCCAGAATCGCTATCACGGTAAAATTCGTCATTTTATTTCGCCCCTATCCAGGCTATAACACTGTGTATTCATACAGATAAAGGGTGAGAAATATGGCGCTGGAAAAGGGCATTGCAAAGTTGGTTGGAGACTTTATCGCCGCGGGACGCCCCTCTGTTCGCGGTCAGCGTATTGATGACAGGAGGGCGGGCTATGTCGCCAGTACGGTGCTCGCCGGCGACACGGAAAGTCGTGTCGAAGTGGAAGTGTGTGTACTCGAAGAAATAACGTTTCGGGTGGTTTCTCCCCGTCACGCATCAGGCGCGCTGCCCTGTGTGATCTATTATCACGGCGGCTGTTTTGTCAGCGGAGGATTTGCCACCCACGATAAGCAACTACGCCAGTTGGCTTACCGCAGCAACTGCCGGGTAATCGCCGTCCAGTACCGTCTCGCGCCAGAGCATACTTTCCCGGCGGCGCATGACGATGCTGAAAAAGGGGCAAATCTTGTCTGGACCTACCACGAGCGATTTGGCATCGACCGACAGCGCATTACGCTTGCCGGAGACAGCGCGGGTGGGCAGTTGGCGCTGGTAACCGCGATGCGCCTGAAAGCGGCGAAACGCTGGCTGCCTGCGCAGTTGTTACTCATTTACCCTATGCTCGACGCCACGGCGCATTTTGAAAGCTATACCCGCAATGGGCTGGATTACCTCATCACGCGTGACACATTACTTACCGGCTATGAGATGTATTTATCACACACCGACCGCCAGCACCCCGAAGCCAGCCCTTTGTGGAGAGAGGATTTCAATGGCCTGCCGCCCACTCACATTATTAGCGCAGAGTACGATCCACTGTGCGATGAAGACGAAGCGCTGTATGACCGCCTTACGGCACAGGGCGTAGATTGCACCTGCCAGCGTTACCTCGGCGTTATTCATGGATTCTTCCAGCTTGGCGGAGTAAGCCAGGCCGCGCGCAGCGCAATGCAGGATATCGCCTGGCGCATTGGACAGCAGAAGGCAGCCTACTCCTCCTCGTTCCCACCTTCTTCATAGGGACCGAAGGGCTTTGCGGGCAGGACGATATAAATGCCTTCAAATATCGCGCCGGTTGTTTCATCGCCCAACAGTTCGACCTGCAGCTGGACGCGCGCTTTTTTACCTCGCGCCAGTCGGTCGAGATCGCCGCTCAGTGAGCCGAGATCGGCTACCGCGCTGGGTCTGCCGCTGATGGGCTTGCTGTAGCGAATATGGGCGTCGGCAAGAATAATGGTGCCGCCGAGGTGGCGCTCACGCAGCATCAGCCAGATAAGCCCCCAACCGGTGAGTGTCGCCAGCGAAAACAGACTTCCGGCGAACAGCGTGTGGTGCGGGTTTTGATTGCCCGTCTCCGGCATGGTGGTAATGAATTTTTGCCCGGTGTACTGCTGAATACGTACGCCCATTTTCTCGCTTAGCGGGATATGTTCATACCAGGCCTGCTGTAGCTGTCCGCACCAGTCGCCGCGATGCAATATGTCATCGAGCGAAGCGACAGGCTTAATCATCAAAAAATGGCGTACTGGCGTGGTTTGCGGCGTGGTAATTTCGCCCTGATTCACAAAGCCCAGCTTGGCGAAGAAGTCGACCGCGTCCTCGCGAGCGCTACAGGTCACTCGCTTAACGCCCTCCTGACGCGCCACCGACTCCAGCGTCATCGCCATCAGCGTCCCCAGTCCTTTTTCCTGTACTGCGGGATCAACGGCCATAAAGCGGATAGAGGCTTCGTTATCGGCATTAATGTACAACCGTCCCACGGCAACCAGGTTACCGTCTTCATCCACGACCATCTGGTGATGCGCCATCGCGTCCCAGGCGTCACGTTCGGAACCTTTTGGCTGATGCAGCGGTTTACGCAGCATTTCCCAGCGAAACTGATAGTAACGCTCTAATTCTTCTTCTGTTTGCGGTACACGAAGGTGATACATAGCTGTACTCTCTCTTGTTACCCGCGGCCACGCCGGAAGCTGATTCATACCTGAAGCCAGAACGTCACGGGACCATCGTTGACCAGCGCAACCTGCATATCCGCAGCGAAGCGTCCGGTTTGCGTGTTCATTTCCTGCTGGCGGCAGCGCCCGACGAAATAATCGTACAGCGCCTCAGCACGTTCCGGCGTTGCCCCTTTGGAGAACCCGGGACGCATGCCGCGTTCCGTATCGGCCGCCAGCGTAAACTGCGATACCACCAGCACGCTTCCGCCCGCCTGCTGCACGTTTAAGTTCATCTTGCCGTCAGCATCGCTAAAAATACGGTAGCCCAGTACGCGCTCGCATAAGCGATTCGCTTTCTGCTCGTCGTCATCCTTTTCGACACCTAATAAGATTAAAAGTCCGTTGCCAATTTCACCCGTCACCTCTCCCTCCACGGTGACGCTGGCACGGGTTACGCGCTGAATGAGTGCAATCATGGTTGGTCTGCTTCTTCTTGTTCTGCGGCTTGTTTGAGTTTGCGGTATTCCCCGAGAGTGACAGTTATTTCCGCGCCAAGCAAGACGATACACCAGGTCCAGTATACCCAGACAAATAAAATCGGGATCACCGCCAGCACGCCATAAATGAGCTGATAAGACGGAAACATGGTGATATAAAGCGCGAAACCTTTCTTTCCTGCTTCGAACAGCACCGCAGCGACAAATGCGCCGACAACGGCATCACGATTGGGTACGCGCGTAGTCGGCACAATACTGTAAAGCAACCAGAAAGAGAGCCAGGAAAGGATCAGCGGGAAAATGCGCAGGACATCATCAATCACCGAATTGAGATCGCTTGCCCAGCGCAATGAAAGTAAATATGAGCTGATGGCAAGACTCGCCCCGGCCAGTAGCGGCCCGAGCGTCAGGATCATCCAGTACACGGCAAAAGAATAGACCTTTGGCCGCGTACGCTTGCTGCGCCAGATGGTATTGAGGGCGCTGTCGATGGCGTACATCAGCAGCAGTGCGGTAACGATCAGCCCACACGCCCCGACGGCGGTCATTTTGTTGGAATTCGCCACAAACTGTTCGATATAGCGCTGAATCACATCGCCTGTGGCGGGGATAAAGTTGGCAAAAACAAAGTGCCGGAGCTGAACGCTGACTTCGGAAAACATGGGAAAGGCGGCAAACAGCGCAAAAACAACCGCGATCAACGGCACTAAAGAGAGCAACGAGACGTAGGCGAGATTTCCTGCCAGCGTCGTCATATTGTCTTCATCAATGCGCCGCCAGAGCAGCTTTAGCCAGGCCCGGATCGGACGCGTATGGTGCCTGGCTTTTTGATGCGCGGTTTTTAGCATAACAGCGTCGCGAAATAATCAGGAATGGTGGATTTATCGGTCACCAGAATGCTGGTCATCCCAACCTGGTTAGCCCCTTCTATATTATCGGCGTTATCGTCAAAAAAGACCGCATCGCTCGCGGAAAATCCTTCCTGCTGGAGAACGTGCTGATAGATACGCGTTTCCGGCTTGCGCATACCGAGATCCTGAGAAAGATAGATATGATCCGCCGCCTGGCGAATCTCAGGGTACTCTTCCGGCCAGAACGTGGTATGCAGACGGTTAGTGTTCGACAGAACAACCACGCGATGTCCCTGCTCACGCAGTTTATGCATGATGTCGATCACCTCAGGCCGCAGCGCGACAAACACCGCTTGCCAGCCGTGAGAAAATTGCTCATAGCTCAGCGACAGTTCCATCTCCTGACACAGCGCTTCGGCAAACGCTTCGTCAGTGATTTCTCCGCGCTCATGCTGGTGGAAGACGTCTCCCATCGTAAAACTTTGCTTTAATGACGCCAGCGGTACACGGCTCAAATCACTCCATGCCCCTAACACGCGGTTGAAGTCGATATCGACAATCACATTACCCAAATCAAAGATATAGAGCATGTTCATCTCCTTACTCGCCGTGGATGAATAACTGTAGCGGGAAAGGCGAAGTTTGACTATCCGTCTGACCGGGAAGATCAGCGAAAAAAAAGGCGATGCATTTTCAGCATCGCCTCTGGTGACATCACCCGATTATCGGGCCTGTGGTTTCAATCTTTACAACGATTTATGGCAGCCTGTCGTATCAGAAAGTGTACTTCACGCCAAGCATCGCGGAGGTATCGCTGTAGCTGTTGTCGCCCACCTGCTGCGCAACGTTACCCCAGACCTGCAGTCGTGGCGTCACCTGCCCTTCCACACCCACTTTTAGTTCGCCAATATTGCGCGTGCCGCTGATTTCATCCGTGATGGAGCCCATCTGCACGGCCTGGTTATTGGTATTATGGATCCAGTTTGCCTCTACAAACGGCTGGAACTCACGCCCTTTACCGGCGTCTTTTTCCGCGTGCCCTTTCAGGTAAGCGCGAACGCCAAGACGGGTCATCAGATTGCCGTCAGTTTTATCTTTGACAACCGTTCCGTTATTTTCACGGTGGGTATCAGCCTGCACATCCATCCAGATAACCTGGGCTTTCGGCTGGATCCAGTAAGTTGCGTTCTCACTTTCACCGACCAGGAAGCTGTAACCGCCTTCCACAGACGCCGTGATACCGTCGGATTTGTAGCTTTCGCTGGCCAGATGGTCACCGCGAACGGTGTTATCGAACCAGTTGTACAATACCCAGCTATCCAGGTAGGTGCCGGTTTTATCGGCTTCATTCGCATACCAGGTGGCGTACAGGCCAACGCTATAACCGTCTACGGAACCGCGAGAGGCATAGCCTGTCTGGCTATTACGGGTTTTGCTTTTCTGGTTGGCATAGCCCGCCATCGCGCCGAGATGCCAGCGGTCAAGGCCGTCACTGCTCCATTGCGCCAGGTCGCCGCCAATTTGCAGGACGTAGCGGTTTGCCGTGGTTTTCAACTGCCCGCTGGCGTCGTCGAAGCGAGTATGACCGCCCTCGTTGCGCATCCACATACTGGTGACTTTTTCTTCTCCGGTCAGCACGTCGGTGTACTGCGTCTCACCCAGACGGTCGTGCAGACGGGTGATAAACATCGTGTTGGCTGCGTAATTGTTCGCCAGATAGCTGCCAAATTCCGGACGATACTGGTGCTCAACCGGCGTGGGTTCAGGCGCAGGCGGCGTCGGTGGTGTTGGAGGCTCCGGCGGCTCAGGAGGGTCAACCGGATCGACCGGGTCTGGCGGTGTCGGAGGCTCTGGCGGATCGACCGGATCGGGATCCGGTTCTTCCGGCGGATCCACAGGCGTCAGCTCACTGGTCAGATACCAGTCACTGGCTTTTTTCACCACATCGTAGTCATACGCGCCCGCGACAATACGTCCGGCTTTGGTGAAGGTACCGTCAGAGTTCCCTGCGACCTCAACGATTTTGATACCGTCAACAGTCAGCTCGCCCATGCCGCCAATGTTGTTAATGCCGACGTTGGTATTGCCGGAGGTATCGCCCTGTACAATCAGCTTATCGGTAAATGAACTGTCGCCTTCCAGAACCGTGTTCAGTACCAGCAACGCGTTAGTACCAATATAGTTACCCATCACGGTCAGGGTCTTGAAGGTGGTCTGATCGTCGCGGGATACGCCGTCAGGGCTGTAGCGCAGCGTCGCCTGATCCAGCGTCAGGTTAGTCAGCGTGGAGTCTTTGGTCATCGTCCACAGGCTGTCGCCGCCTTTCATGTTCAGGTTAACTTTTGACGTGGCGTCTACGCTGGACGAGCCGACGAACAGGGAAGTATCTGCCATATTCAGCGCCACGGTACCGCCATTGATGGCGTTGATATTGCCTTCAATATCAAACACGCCTTCGCTGTCGGTCAGCGCCGTTCTGTCGATGTTTAACCGGTCGGTCCTGAGATACGTATCGGCAATCTCCGGCACTGCCAGCGCCTGGCTGGCAATGATTGAATCAACGCCGTTGGCCTGAATCACATCGGCGCTGTCAGCCACTCTCAGCTTCGCGCCTCCCGCCAGATACACCGTACCCGGACGGATATTATCCGTGTAGGTACCTTGCTGTTCCGTAGAGGCGTAAATAGCGAATGCGTTGGTTCCCGTGGTTGAAATATCCACCCCGTCACCTAGCTGGATAAGGCCGCCCTTATTGGCGTAAACAGCATGCCCCGCTTTGGTGGTGGTAGAAATTTCAGAGTCATCGCCGATAAAGACATACGCATTACCTTTGGTGTTATGGCTTTTCCCTTGCAGAATATCCACAATCCCCATGCCGTTGGTATCTCTGTCCCGGTTACCGGCGTAAACAGCGTAGCCTTTACTGTCTGCCACATTCGCCGCAGTACCCGTGCCTGTGACTTTCAACACGTTTTTTCCGGCCAGGACAATAATGCTGTTTGCTCCCGCGTTTTGGAAGTTATTCGCCCGGACGGCAACGCCATCTTTTACCGCAATATTCGCAGATTCAGAGACATAAACCAGAGAGTCGTAGTTATTATTAAAATCGGACGCCGCATTAATGCCGTCAGCCGACGACCCCGTGGTTTCAATGGTTAAATTTCTGGCTTTAAAAAAGACCGCTTCGCTGTTGCCCCTAATCGCATCGGCAGCAGAACCGGACGTTTTAATAGTAATGTCTTTCAGACTTGGCGCATTCATGCCGTTCGTCTGTAGATAAACACCAAAGCCCCCGAGCGGGGATGTAGCGCCTGTCCCGGTGGTTGTGACGTTAATCAGATCGTAATCACCAAGGGGGGTAGCACCTGCGTAATAATAAAGTACGTTGTTATGGTCCAGCGTCAGCTCCGCGTCTGCTATCGGAACATGGCCGCCTACAGCAATAAGCGCAACGGCAATGCTTAATGCCGTCTTATTAAAAAGCGCGCTCTTTTTCAGATCTTTATTCATGGTTTTCATATTTCCACCTTTTCCTTAACGTTTGTTTTTACACGTACTCGTCAGGAATCAGGACTCCGTTTTCTAATGAAAATAACTGCTTTAAAAAACCAAAGGTAAAAGGACCGCGCTCTTTAAATTAAAGCGACGCCGAACTTAAAAATTTATGCACCTTACCTTTTACGGCATAAATATCTTTAATTAATCGGGCTGTCAATGGGTGCTATAACGCAGAAATATATAACTAGGAAGATTTTTATATAATTATTTGCATTATTCCTGGGCACTTTTTTTGCTGAAAAAAAAACGGCGTGCCAAAACGCAAATTCATAAAAAAATCAAATGGTAAAAAAAGCATTTTTTGCTTAAAGGAGAGGATTTTAAGAATAGTGCGCTGAATATTAGGATGTTTATCTATTTTTTATTTTTGTGATAAAAAAACCGCCAGCATCGGCGGTTGATATGAAAAGTGCTGTCAGGCATTCACGGCATCGTCCTGACCGGGGCTCGCCTGAACGATTTCGATCTGCTGGGAGGTAAGCAAATTATGCAGGGCGGGTCCGGGCAGTTCATCGGTAAACAAGGCTGTTACCTGCGAAACATTACCAATTTCTACCGCGGCAGAAGCATGGTATTTGGTATGGTCGGCGGCGAGGAGAATGTGCCGTGAGTGCGTCATCATGGTTTTCACCACGCTGGCCTCGTTGACATCAAACTCCAGCAACGCGCCATCACCCTCTATCGCCCCGACGCTGGTGACCAGATAGTCGGCGCGAAATCCGGCGACAAAGGCTGTCGCGGAAGGTCCGATAATCCCGCTGTTGTGCGGACGCAGCGTTCCGCCGGGCACCATCACTTCAAATCGCGGATTGTTGTAGAGAATATGGGCGACGCGCAGACTGTTGGTGATAATGCGCAGATGGTTGTGGTTCAACAACGCCCGTGCGACCTGCTCGACGGTGGTGCCGATGGTGATAAACACGGTGGAACCATCCGGGATATAATCAGCCACCGCTTCCGCAATGGCTTTTTTCTCCTGTGTCCACGAGACCTCACGCTGCTCAAATGCCGTATTGACGACGCTGGATGCGCGCCCCGCACCGCCGTGATGACGAGTGATCAGCCCCTGCTCGCTTAATTTTCGGATATCGCGACGCACCGTCTGGGTTGAGACCTCCAGCAAATCCGCCAGCTCATCAATGTTCATATACCCGCGCTCCCCAATGAGCGCGAGCAGTTGATCGTGACGGGGATTGCCGGTCAGTTCAGTAAGACTCATGAAATTTCCTCGAAAAACCATTGCCCTGCAATTTTATACAAAAAGTGACAGAAAAGAGCGGGTTTGATCACAGTCGGGGATCCCGGCGCGTCCACCGGGTCGGGTACACTTCAGCGCCGCCACGCCACTGGCGAATCTGACCGCCTCTGGCTGCGCCTCACCGCAAGCCAGGCTAAACGCCAGCGCGCCGTGAAAAACGTCGCCCGCGCCAGTGGTATCGACAACCTCAACGGCGAAGCCGGGCTGATGTCGTAGCAGGTCCTTGTCGAGCCAACTGCACCCATCGCTGCCGCGAGTCACATACACATGACCATTTGTGATCGTTTGTGCGTATCTTAACGCATCAATGACATTTTCTGTCCCCGCTAAACGCGTCAGTCCCGGTTCAGAGAACGCTGCGTGATCGCACATTGCCACCAGCTCGCGAATGTCTTGCGGCGTGACATCGCCATCCAGTACCGTTATGACGCCCGCCTCGCGCGCCAGCGTGAAGGCCTGTTTTGCGCCTTCATGCCAGCGAACGTCGGCCAGTACCACGTCCCACTGCGAAAAGTCGATTTCCCTGAGCCAGTCTGCGTCTGGCGGTAAATCCGGACTGGGAAAGTTGACAATAATCCGCTCCCCTTTGGCGTCGACGGTAATCGCCGACTGGGATGACTTCGCCCCCGCGTAGCGCCGGGTATAGCGCGTGTTCACCCCCAGGGACTCCAGTTCCGCCAGCAGGGTGTTTCCGGTGGCGTCATCGCCCACACGGCCAATAAAGTCCACCTGCGCGCCCAGCCTCGCCGCAGCCACTGCGGCAGTCGCAGCAGGCCCGCCGCCCACTTCCGTATAGCGATTTGCCACATATTTACCTCCTTCTGTCGGTAACGCTTCTACGTAATAGATGCGATCCATCACGGTAATTCCTACACAAGCAATGCGAATCATGGTCGTTCCTTAAGCAGTTCGGGATGGGATTTATTTTAATTTCACAAAATGTTTAAAAAGTGACGGCTGTCAATTTTTTGACCATAAATTACAAATACGATCAAAAACAGACAAAACAAGCAGCAATGAATGACAAAAAATGACATCCACGTCTCAGGAGGACGTTATGGCAGCAGTAGCATTTATCGGATTAGGGCAAATGGGTTCGCCGATGGCGAGCAACCTGTTGAAGCAGGGTCACCAACTCAGCGTCTTCGACGTCAATCCGGACGCCGTACAGCGCCTGGTGGAAAAAGGCGCTCAGCCAGCCAGCAGTCCGGCGCAGGCCGTGGAAGGCGCTGAGTTTGTTATCACCATGCTGCCGAATGGCGATCTGGTGCGCAGCGTGCTGTTTGGCGCACAGGGCGTTTGCGAAGCCCTGTCGCCGCAGGCGCTGGTGATTGATATGTCGACCATTCATCCCTTACAGACCGATAGCCTGATTGCCGACATGCGCGCCAGAGGGTTCGAAATGATGGACGTGCCCGTTGGCCGTACCTCCGATCACGCCGTGGCCGGCACGCTGCTTCTGCTGGCGGGCGGCACCGCGGAACAGATAGAACGGGCCATGCCGTTGCTGATGACAATGGGTAACGAGCTGATTAATGCCGGAGGGCCGGGCATGGGTATCCGCGTGAAGCTCATCAACAACTACATGAGCATTGCGCTCAACGCCCTGTCCGCCGAAGCCGCTGTGCTCTGTGAAGCACTCGGTCTCTCTTTTGAGGTGGCCCTGAAAGTCATGAGCGGGACCCCCGCCGGGAAAGGCCATTTCACAACCTCCTGGCCGAACAAGGTGCTGAAAGGGGATCTTTCCCCGGCCTTCATGATCGATCTGGCACACAAGGATCTGGGCATCGCGCTGGATGTCGCCAACCACCTGCACGTCCCGATGCCGCTCGGCGCCGCCTCCCGTGAGGTTTATAACCAGGCGCGGGCGGCTGGCCGCGGCCGCGAAGACTGGACAGCGATTCTCGAACAGGTTCGCACTTCTGCCGGACTGAAATAACCATTTTGATACGCAAAAGGACTGAAGAATGACGACGTACACCCTGAAAGATATCACCCGACCTTCCGGCGGTTTTGCCATGCTGGCGGTTGATCAGCGCGAAGCAATGCGCCTGATGTTTGCCGCCGCAGGCGCGCCGACGCCGGTGACGGATCAGCATCTGACCGACTTCAAAGTCAACGCGGCAAAAATACTGTCGCCGTATGCCTCGGCGATTCTGCTGGATGAGCAGTTCTGTTACCGCCAGGTGGTGGAACAAAACGCGGTCGCCAAAAGCTGCGCGATGATCGTCGCCGCCGATGCGTTTATTCCGGGTAACGGCATTCCCGTCGACAGCGTGACAATCGACAAAAGTATTAACCCTCAGGCCGTGAAGCAGGATGGCGCAAAAGCGCTGAAGCTGCTGGTGCTGTGGCGCAGTGATGAAGACGCACAGCAACGTCTGGATATGGTGAAAGAATTCAACACGCTATGCCACAGCAACGGCCTGTTGAGCATTATCGAACCCGTGGTTCGCCCACCGCGTCGCGGCGATAAATTCGATCGCGAGCAGGCCATCATCGACGCCGCGAAAGAGCTGGGCGACAGCGGCGCCGACCTCTACAAAGTCGAAATGCCGCTGTACGGCAAAGGTTCACAGCAGGAACTGCTGTCGGCCTCCCAGCGGTTGAATGAGCATATCGCGATGCCGTGGGTGATTCTCTCCTCCGGCGTGGATGAAAAGTTATTCCCGCGGGCGGTCAGTGTGGCGATGCGTGCTGGCGCATCCGGCTTCCTGGCTGGCCGCGCGGTCTGGTCGTCAGTGATTGGGCTGCCGGATACCACCATGATGTTACGCGACATCTCTGTACCGAAACTGCAGCGATTAGGCGAAATCGTCGACGAAATGATGGCTAAACGTAATTAAACGAGGAATGCACATGAAATGGTTTAACACCTTAAGCCACAACCGCTGGCTGGAGCAAGAAACGGATCGCATCTTTGATTTTGGTAAAAATGCAGCGGTGCCAACCGGCTTCGGCTGGCTGGGTAATAAAGGCCAGGTAAAAGAAGAGATGGGGACCCATTTGTGGATCACCGCTCGTATGCTGCACGTTTATTCTGTCGCCGCCGCGATGGGCAGACCGGGGGCTTACGATCTCGTTGAGCATGGGATTAAAGCCCTCAATGGCGCACTGCGGGATAAAAAATATGGCGGCTGGTACGCCTGCGTTAATGATCAGGGAGTGATGGATGCTTCCAAACAGGGTTACCAGCATTTCTTTGTCCTGCTCGGTGCCGCCAGCGCGGTCACCACTGGCCATCCGGAAGCCAGAAAGTTACTCGATGATGCCATTGAAACCATTGAAAAATACTTCTGGAGCGAAGAAGAGCAGATGTGCCTTGAATCCTGGGACGAAGCCTTCAGCAAAACCGAAGATTACCGCGGCGGTAACGCCAATATGCATGCCGTCGAAGCCTTCCTGATCGTCTATGACGTCACACATGACCGTAAATGGCTTGACCGTGCGGTGCGTATCGCGTCGGTGATTATTCACGACGTCGCGCGTAAAGGCGAGTATCGCGTCAATGAGCACTTCGACGTCAACTGGAATCCCATCCGCGATTACAACAAAGACAATCCGGCTCACCGCTTCCGCGCCTACGGCGGCACGCCCGGCCATTGGATTGAATGGGGCCGCTTGATGCTGCATATCCACGCCGCGTTTGAAGCCAGATGCGAGCAACCTCCCGCCTGGCTGCTGGAAGACGCCAAAGGGCTGTTCCACGCCACTATCCGCGACGCCTGGGCGCCGGATGGCGCTGACGGCATCGTTTACACCGTAGACTGGGAAGGTAAACCCATCGTGCGGGAACGTGTACGCTGGCCGATCGTGGAAGCGATGGGAACGGCATATGCGCTCTATACCGTGACAGGCGATCGCCAGTATGAAAACTGGTATCAGAAATGGTGGGACTACTGCATTAAATACCTGATGGACTACGAAAATGGTTCCTGGTGGCAGGAGCTTGATCCTGACAACAAGGTCACCACCAAAGTCTGGGACGGTAAACAGGATATTTACCACCTGCTTCACTGTCTGGTGATTCCACGCATCCCGTTAGCGCCGGGCCTGGCGCCCGCCGTCGCCGCCGGGTTACTGGACATAAACGCTAAGTAAAACCAACGTAATACGGCATATCAACATTCTGCGTTGATATGCCGTCAGGGGATAAGTATGCAGCAAATACGTTTGCATAGCGGGGGGAAAACCCTTTCCCTTACAGCAGGCGATTACCGCGCAAAAATTGTGACCGTTGGCGCCGGACTTGCGGAATTAACATATCAGGGCTGCCACCTGGTGATACCGCATAACCCGGAAGAAATGCCGCCCGCACATCTGGGGAAAGTGCTTGTTCCCTGGCCTAACCGTATTGCGAATGGCTGTTATCGGTATCAGGGGCAGGAATTTCAGTTGCCGGTGAATGAGCACGCTTCACGCGCCGCCATTCATGGTTTTCTGGCCTGGCGCGACTGGCAGGTCGCTGATGCGGCACCGGATAACGTCACTCTGACGGCATTTTTACCTCCCAGCTATGGTTATCCTTTCTCTTTATTTACAACGGTGATTTATTCGCTGGATCGGGAAAAAGGCCTGTCCGTAGAGATAATCAGTGAAAATGCCGGACAACTTCCGGCCCCCTATGGCGCGGGCATTCACCCTTATCTCACCTGTAACCTCTCGCCTGTCGATAACTACCGGGTGCAAATTCCGGCAAAACAGGTTTTTGCGGTAGATAGTCGTTCAAATCCCACATCGCTACATCCGGCGCAAGAACTGGACCTGGACTTTTCCCTTCCACGGACTATTGGCACACGGAAAATCGATCACACATTTAAAACCGATTCCCGCACGTGGGAAGTCAATATTACCGACCCAGCGCAAGGACTTTCTGTAACTCTGTACGCCGATCAGCCGTGGTTACAGATATACAGCGGTGAAAAGTTAAATCGTCAGGGACTGGCGGTTGAACCTATGAGTTGTCCACCGAATGCTTTTAATTCGGCAATCGATCTCATCTACCTGCAACCAGGGAAACGTCATCGTCTCTTTTTATCTATTAAAGGCGAACGCCAGGAGCCCTGAGTTCAATAAAAGTAACCGAATAACAATTAAAGGCTTCAGCGCGTCATTTGCGTCGCCAGGTTTAGGTCTGGATTAACTATAAGGAATTACCATGGATTTTTTTAATTTATTCACGCCTGATGGCGTCATGTTAGATACCAACGTGGTATTAATCGTCATTGCATTAATGTTCCTTTATACCTTTGTGGGAATTTGCGCTGGCTTTGGCGGCGGGCTGACGACGATGCCGCTTATCACCCTAATGTTGCCGGTAAAAATGGCTACGCCCTTATCGGTTATTGTCGGCACCGCAACCGCTATCTATGCAACCTGGCTTTCGCGAAAAGAAACGGACTGGCGCTCCGCTGCGGTGTTAATTGGTTTTTCATTTCTCGGCATTCCGGTCGGCTTATATGCGCTGACGTTTCTGCCCGATCATATGATGAAAATAGGGCTTGGCGCGTTTCTGATCCTGTACTCGTTTTACAGCATGTTCATTCCCCGCCTGCCCGTTTATGACCGCAGATGGATCGCCGCGCCGCTTGGCGCAGTCGCCGGTGCGCTGGGTGCCGCGTTCTCCACCAATGGTCCGCCGGTGGTGATGTATGGCATGTTACGTAATTTAGGACCGGCGGCTTTTCGTGGGACGCTGAATGCCTTCTTTACTGCAAATAATATTGCCGTGGTCGGCGGCCTGGCAACCAGCGGAATATTGACTATTTCGACCTTCAAGCTGGTGATTTTCTGTATTCCGACGATGATTCTGGGATCGCTGGTAGGTCAATACGTTCATAAACGTATCTCAGTGAAGGTATTTCGTGTGCTGGTCTTTTTATTACTGATTGCCTCTGGCGCGATGTTAATCAAAGGCGCAATGGGAATTCCTGCGATTGTTGCCCTGTTACCGCCATTTCTATTACTGGCGCTGTTACAGCTGTTGTTTGGTAAAAAAATCGCCGAGATTCGCAAAGCTGATGAGGCGAAATAAAACATGCTGATCGTTATGTTTTAGCACTTATTAAAAATCTAAAAAACATAAATACATTACCCGTCCCACGCTCCTCAATGAATGGAGATATTGATATGAGTCTGAAAGATGAGTTTTTACTGAATATCCGGTTAGAGAAAAGTGAGAACGGTTTTACTTTATTCTACCAACAACGCCCTCTCCTTCACCACAGCACGGCATCCCCGTGCCTGTGGATTGGCGCAGGCGTGGCCGATATCGACATGTTCCGCGGCAACTTCAGTATTAAAGACAAGTTGAACGAAAAAATCGCCCTGACCGAGGCGACCGTCAGTGAGTCCCCGGACGGCTGGCGGATCCTGTTCAGCCGCGGCGACGCGGTCAATGCCACCCTGAACGTCTGTGCCGACGACAAAGGCCGCCTGACGCTGAACCTGCAAAACGGCGAACGCAGCCATAACCGTATCTGGCTGCGGCTGGCCGCGAAGCCGGAAGACCATATCTATGGTTGCGGCGAGCAGTTCTCTTACTTCGATCTGCGCGGCAAACCGTTCCCGCTGTGGACCAGCGAACAGGGCGTGGGACGTAACAAACAGAGCTATGTCACCTGGCAGGCCGACTGCAAAGAGAACGCGGGCGGCGACTATTACTGGACTTTCTTCCCGCAGCCCACTTTCGTCAGCACCCAGAAGTATTACTGCCACGTCGATAACAGTTGCTATATGAATCTCGACTTCAGCGCGCCGGACTATCACGAGCTGGCGTTCTGGGAAGATAACACGACTCTGCGCTTCGAATGCGCGGACACTTACATTTCTCTGCTCGAAAAACTGACGGCGCTGCTGGGCCGCCAGCCCGAGTTGCCGGATTGGGTCTATGACGGCGTTACGCTCGGTATTCAGGGCGGTACCGAGATCTGCCAGCAGAAGCTGGACACCATGCGTAACGCGGGGGTGAAGGTAAACGGTATCTGGGCACAGGACTGGTCCGGGATCCGCATGACCTCCTTCGGCAAGCGCGTGATGTGGAACTGGAAGTGGAACAGCGACAACTACCCCGGGTTGGACAGCCGGATAAAACAATGGAACGCCGAAGGGGTGCAGTTCCTCTCCTACATCAACCCGTATGTCGCCAGCGACAAAGATCTTTGTGCCGAAGCGGCAAAACGCGGCTATCTGGCGAAAGATGCCACAGGTGGCGACTATCTGGTTGAATTTGGCGAGTTCTATGGCGGCGTGGTCGATCTGACCAATCCGGAAGCCTACAACTGGTTCAAGGATGTGATCAAAAAGAACATGATCGCACTCGGCTGCGGCGGCTGGATGGCGGACTTTGGCGAGTATCTGCCGACGGATACGTATCTGCATAACGGCGTCAGCGCCGAAATTATGCATAACGCCTGGCCTGCGCTGTGGGCGAAATGTAACTACGAAGCGCTGGAAGAGACCGGCAAGCTCGGCGAAATCCTGTTCTTTATGCGCGCGGGTTATACCGGCAGCCAGAAATACTCCACCATGATGTGGGCAGGCGATCAGAACGTTGACTGGAGTCTCGACGATGGTCTGGCGTCGGTTGTTCCTGCCGCGCTTTCTCTGGCGATGACCGGTCACGGCTTGCACCATAGCGACATTGGCGGTTACACCACGCTGTTTGAGATGAAACGCACGAAGGAGTTGCTACTGCGCTGGTGCGACTTTAGCGCCTTTACGCCAATGATGCGTACCCACGAAGGCAACCGCCCGGGCGATAACTGGCAGTTTGACGGCGATGCGGAAACCCTTGCCCACTTTGCCCGTATGACCACCGTCTTCACAACCCTGAAACCGTATCTCAAAGACGCCGTCGCGCAAAACGCGGCGACAGGCCTGCCGGTGATGCGTCCGCTGTTCCTGCATTACGAAGACGACGCGACCACCTACACCCTGAAATACCAGTACCTGCTGGGCCAGGACCTGCTGGTTGCGCCCGTTCATGAGCAGGGACGCTGCGACTGGACGCTGTATCTGCCAGAGGACAATTGGATCAACGTCTGGACCGGTGAAGCTCATCAAGGCGGAGAGATTACCGTGGATGCGCCTATCGGCAAACCACCGGTTTTTTATCGCGCCAGCAGTGAGTGGGCGTCGCTGTTCGCGTCGTTACGCCAAATCTGATCAGGCTCGCCCGTGGGAGTACCCCGCGGGCGAATGAGGGATAATCATGAGTCAAAATACAGCCAACCCAGCAACATTACGTTTGCCATTTAAAGAAAAAGTCGCCTATGGAATAGGTGATTTAGGGTCCAATATCCTGTTGGATATCGGTACGCTTTATTTACTTAAGTTTTATACCGATGTCTTAGGTTTACCGGGGACGTACGGCGGGATCATTTTCCTTATCGCAAAATTTTTCACCGCGTTTACCGATATGGGAACCGGGATTATGCTCGATTCGCGGCGTAAAATCGGTCCAAAGGGCAAATTCCGTCCTTTCGTGCTGTATGCCGCGTTTCCGGTGACGCTGCTGGCTATCGCCAACTTTGTCGGCACGCCCTTTGAAATTACCGGGAAAACGGTGATGGCGACGGTACTGTTTATGCTGTATGGCCTGTTCTTCAGCATGATGAACTGCTCTTACGGCGCAATGGTGCCTGCGATTACCAAAAACCCGGACGAACGCGCCTCGCTTGCCGCCTGGCGCCAGGGCGGCGCTACGTTGGGCCTGCTGCTTTGTACGGTCGGGTTTGTGCCAGTGATGAACCTGATCGAAGGCAACGCGCAGTTAAGTTATATCTTTGCCGCCACCCTATTTTCGCTGTTTGGTCTGCTCTTTATGTGGTGGTGCTATGCTGGCGTCAAAGAGCGTTATGTCGAGGTGAAACCGGCTGACGCGACGCAGAAACCGGGGCTGTTGCAGTCTTTCCGCGCCATCGCCGGTAACCGTCCTCTGTTTATTCTCTGTATCGCCAACCTGTGCACCCTGGGCGCGTTCAACGTCAAGCTGGCGATCCAGGTCTATTACACCCAGTACGTGCTGAACGATCCGATTCTGCTCTCGTGGATGGGCTTCTTCAGCATGGGCTGTATCTTCATTGGTGTGTTTTTGATGCCGGGAATGGTACGCCGCTTTGGCAAGAAAAAGGTCTACATCGGCGGCCTGCTGATTTGGGTAGCCGGAGATTTACTGAACTATTTCTTCGGCGGCGGTTCGGTCAGTTTTGTCGCGTTCTCGTGCCTGGCATTCTTTGGCTCCGCTTTCGTCAACAGCCTGAATTGGGCGCTGGTGTCCGACACGGTGGAATACGGCGAATGGCGCACCGGCGTGCGTTCAGAAGGGACGGTGTACACCGGATTCACCTTCTTCCGTAAAGTTTCGCAGGCGCTGGCGGGCTTTTTCCCCGGCTGGATGCTGACGCAAATCGGCTATGTGCCGAACGTGGTGCAGTCTGCAGGGACGGTCGAAGGGTTACGCCAGTTGATCTTTATTTATCCGTGCGTGCTGGCGGTTGTCACTATCATCGCGATGGGCTGTTTCTATAACCTCAATGAAAAAATGTACATCCGCATCGTTGATGAAATCGAAGCCCGTAAACGCGCAACCGCATAATGATAATGAATGGCGCCCTGCGGGGCGCTACGGGGATTTATTATGTCTGATCACGATCCGCTAACACGTAAACTAAGCCTACGGGAAAAAATCGCCTACGGACTGGGCGATATTGGTTCCAATCTGATGTTAAGCATCGGCACGCTATATCTGTTGAAATTTTACACCGATGAACTGGCAATGCCTGCATGGTACGGCGGGATTATTTTCCTGGTGGCGAAATTCTTTACCGCCTTCACCGATATGCTAACCGGTATTCTGCTAGATTCGCGGAAAAATATTGGTCCAATGGGGAAATTCAGGCCATTTATCTTATATGCGGCGATTCCGACCACTATTATTACGACGGTACAGTTCATTGCCACGACATTTAGTTTGCCAGTGAAAACGGCGATTGCCACCGGTCTGTTTATGTTGTTTGGCCTGTTTTACAGCCTGATGAATTGTGCATATGGCGCGATGATTCCCGCGATAACCAAAAACTCACATGAACGGGCTCAACTGGCTGCCTTTCGTCAGGGAGGCGCAACGCTGGGTTTACTCGTCTGCACCGTGGCGTTTATGCCTTTACAGGCCTTATTTTCGTCGACCTCGTTGGGCTACGTCTGCGCGGCGTTAATTTTTTCCGTTTGCGGTTTTGGATTTATGCTGCTGTGCTTCAAAGGCGTTAAAGAGCATTACATCGAGCGGCCGTCAACAGAACATAAAATCAGCATCTTTAAATCGTTTTACGCCATATTCCGCAATCCCCCTTTATTTGTGCTCTGCCTGGCGAATCTATGTACACTGGCCGCCTTCAACATTAAGTTAGCAATTCAGGTTTATTACGCGCAATACGTACTGAACGATATCCATCTGTTATCGTGGATGGGATTCTTTAGCATGGGATGCGTTTTAGTGGGCGTTATTCTCGTCCCCTGGACTGTAAAATGTTTTGGCAAGAAGCAAGTCTATCTGGGCGGGATGGTGCTGTGGGCACTGGGTGATATCCTTAATTATTTCTGGGGCAGTACCTCGCTGACCTTTATTATTTTCTCCTGCATCGCCTTTTTCGGCACTGCCTTTGTAAACAGCCTGAACTGGGCGCTGGTCCCGGATACGGTGGACTACGGTGAGTGGAAAACAGGCATTCGCGCGGAAGGTTCGGTGTACACCGGTTATACCTTTTCGCGCAAGATCTCTGCGGCGCTGGCAGGATTCTTACCAGGGATCATGCTCACTCAGATTGGCTATATCCCCAATATCGCGCAAAGCGATGCCACGCTGTTGGGTTTACGCCAGTTGATATTTCTTTGGCCTTGCGGGCTGGCAATTATTGCCGCATTAACCATGGGGTTCTTCTATAAACTGAACGAAGCGCGTTTCGCGTTTATTATTGAGGAAATTAATCAACGGAAAAAAACCAAACATCCTGAAAGCCTTTCACATAATAATAAAGACATCGCTACTGTAGATATTTAATCAGAGCCCGCCGCTATTTCCATCTTAGGGATGGCGGCTTCCCTACGCTTATAAAATGGATTTATGATGAAAACACTAAACACAATGATGCTGTTGTCTTCGGTGATATCCACCTCTGTTTTTGCTGGCGCCTATGTCGAAAATCGTGAGGCGTACAACCTGGCTTCCGATCAGATGGAGTTCATGCTGCGCGTGGGCTATAACTCCGATACGGGCGCAGGTATTATGCTCACCAACACGTATACCCTGCAACGCACCGATGAACTCAAGCATGGCTATAACGAGATTGAAGGCTGGTATCCGCTGTTTAAGCCAACGGATAAACTCACTATCCAGCCCGGTGGATTGATTACCGATAAAAGTATTGGTTCCAGCGGTGCTGTTTATTTGGATGTAAATTATAAATTTACCCCCTGGTTTAACCTGACAGTACGCAACCGCTATAACCACAACAATTACAGCTCCGCCGATTTAAACGGCGAGCTGGATAATAATGATACCTATGAGATCGGTAATTACTGGAATTTTATGATTACCGACAAGTTCTCTTATACCTTCGAGCCACACTATTTTATACGGGTGAATGATTTCAACAGCAGCAACGGTAAAGACCATCATTGGGAAATAACCAATACCTTCCGCTATCGTATCAACGCGCACTGGTTGCCGTACTTAGAGTTACGCTGGCTGGACCGTAACGTCGAGCCCTATCACCGGGAACAAAACCAGATACGTATTGGCGCGAAGTATTTCTTCTGATAAAAAAGCCGCTGAAATTCAGCGGCTTTTTTGTTTGCTGGAGAGTAACGTAAACGCCTAATCCAGCCACCCCGTTATAACCCGATTAGCGAAGTGCCATCGGGATTCAGTCGGGATTACTCTTCTTTCGGACCACGCATCGCGCGACGGCGATCGTTTTCCGTCAGATGACGCTTACGAATACGGATAGACTGTGGCGTCACTTCTACCAGTTCGTCATCATCGATGAATTCCAGCGCCTGCTCAAGCGTCATCTTAACCGGCGGAACCAGAACCGTTGCTTCGTCCGTACCGGACGCACGCATGTTGGTCAATTTCTTACCGGTCAGGCAGTTTACCGTCAGGTCGTTGGAACGGCTGTGAATACCGATGATTTGGCCTTCATAAACTTCCGCACCGTGTCCCAGGAACAGCTTACCGCGATCCTGCAGACCGAACAGCGCAAACGCCACCGCCTTACCCTGACCGTTGGAGATCAGTACGCCGTTGTTACGCTGGCCCACTTCACCCGGACGCACGTCGTCGTAGTGGCTGAAGGTGGAATACAGCAGACCGGTACCGGACGTCATGGTCATGAATTCGGAACGGAAGCCGATCAGGCCACGGCTTGGGATCACGTAGTCGAGACGCACGCGGCCTTTGCCATCCGGATTCATGTTTTTCAGGTCGCCTTTACGCTCGCCCAGCGCCTGCATCACGGAACCCTGGTGCTGTTCTTCAACGTCCAGCGTCACGTTCTCGAACGGCTCTTGTTTACGGCCATCGATTTCACGGAAGATAACTTTCGGACGGGAAACCGCCATTTCGAAACCTTCACGACGCATGTTTTCGATAAGAACGGACAGGTGCAGTTCACCGCGACCGGATACACGGAACGCGTCCGCATCTTCGGTTTCTTCAACGCGCAGCGCAACGTTGTGTACCAGTTCTTTGTTCAGGCGGTCAAGGATCTGACGAGAGGTAACGTATTTACCTTCTTTACCACAGAATGGCGAGGTGTTGACGTTGAAGAACATGGTGACAGTCGGTTCGTCAACAGACAGCGCAGGCAGCGCTTCCACATTCTGCGGATCGCAAATGGTGTCAGAGATGTTCAGCTCACCCAGACCGGTGATAGCAATGATGTCGCCTGCTTCCGCCAGATCGCTGTCGATACGCTCCAGACCCAGGTGAGTCAGCACTTTACCGACTTTACCGTTACGGGTTTTACCTTCGCTATCAATGATAGTGATCTGCTGGTTCGGCTTCACTTTGCCGCGTTTGATACGGCCAATGCCGATAACGCCAACGTAGTTGTTGTAGTCGAGCTGGGAGATCTGCATCTGGAACGGACCGTCAAGGTCAACGTCCGGCGCAGGTACGTGGTCAACGATCGCCTGGTACAGCGGAGTCATGTCTTCCGCCATATCTTCGTGATCCAGACCAGCGATACCGTTCAGGGCGGATGCGTAAATGATCGGGAAGTCCAGCTGTTCGTCGGTCGCGTCAAGGTTAACGAACAGGTCGAATACCTGATCGACAACCCAGTCCGGACGCGCGCCAGGACGGTCAACTTTGTTGATAACCACGATAGGCTTCAGGCCATGAGCAAAGGCTTTTTTGGTCACGAAGCGCGTCTGCGGCATCGGGCCGTCAAATGCGTCAACCACCAGCAGCACGGAGTCGACCATGGACATGACACGCTCAACTTCACCACCGAAGTCTGCGTGCCCAGGGGTATCAACGATGTTGATACGGTAATCATTCCATTTAATAGCGGTGTTTTTCGCGAGGATAGTAATCCCACGCTCTTTCTCCAAATCGTTGGAGTCCATCACACGCTCTTGAGTTTCGGCACGAGAGTCGAACGTACCGGATTGCTGCAGCAGCTTATCAACCAGGGTAGTTTTACCATGGTCAACGTGCGCGATGATGGCGATGTTACGCAAATTTTCGATCACAACTTTGCCTCAGGCATTAGAAATAGCGCGTTATTGTACACGGATTAATCGCACTACAAAACAGGATCACAAACATCCTCCGCAAACAAGTATTGCAGAGTTTCTTTGTGATCGCTTTCACGGAGCGTTAAAAGGGTTATTCATTGTGCATTGCACCAACATGGTGCTTAATGTTCACATTAAAGCACTATTTTGGTGCAACATACGCAGTATGGTGCAGCCCTTTTGCACGATGGTGCGCATGATAACGCCTTTTAGGGGCAATTTAAAAGTTGGCACAGATTTCGCTTTATCATTTTTACGGCGACACGGCCAAATGATGCAAGAATTGAACACCTCGTTACCACGACGACCATGACCAATCTGGAGAGTTAAGTATGTCCGCTGAACACGTTTTGACGATGCTGAATGAGCACGAAGTGAAGTTTGTCGATTTGCGCTTCACTGATACCAAAGGTAAAGAACAGCACGTCACAATCCCTGCTCATCAGGTGAATGCCGAATTCTTTGAAGAAGGCAAAATGTTTGACGGCTCCTCGATTGGTGGCTGGAAAGGTATCAACGAATCTGACATGGTGCTGATGCCGGACGCCTCTACTGCGGTTATCGACCCGTTCTTCGCAGACTCTACCTTGATCATTCGTTGTGACATCCTGGAACCGGGTACGCTGCAGGGCTATGACCGCGATCCGCGTTCTATCGCCAAGCGCGCGGAAGACTACCTGCGTTCTACCGGCATCGCCGACACGGTGCTGTTCGGGCCAGAACCGGAATTCTTCCTGTTTGACGACATCCGTTTCGGCAGCTCTATCTCCGGTTCCCATGTCGCTATTGACGATATCGAAGGCGCCTGGAACTCTGCCACCCAGTATGAAGGCGGCAACAAAGGCCACCGTCCGGCAGTGAAAGGCGGTTACTTCCCGGTTCCGCCAGTAGACTCCGCTCAGGATATCCGTTCTGAAATGTGCCTGGTGATGGAGCAGATGGGTCTGGTCGTTGAAGCGCACCACCATGAAGTGGCAACCGCAGGTCAGAACGAAGTGGCAACCCGCTTCAATACCATGACCAAAAAAGCGGACGAAATTCAGATTTACAAATATGTGGTCCACAACGTTGCGCACCGCTTCGGTAAAACCGCGACCTTTATGCCAAAACCGATGTTCGGGGATAACGGTTCCGGGATGCACTGCCACATGTCGCTGTCGAAAAACGGCACCAACCTGTTCTCTGGCGACAAGTATGCCGGTCTGTCCGAGCAGGCGCTGTACTACATCGGCGGCGTGATCAAACACGCGAAAGCGATCAACGCCCTGGCGAACCCGACCACCAACTCCTACAAGCGTCTGGTTCCGGGCTACGAAGCGCCAGTCATGCTGGCCTACTCCGCGCGTAACCGTTCCGCATCTATCCGTATCCCGGTAGTGGCTTCTCCGAAAGCGCGTCGTATCGAAGTGCGCTTCCCGGACCCGGCGGCGAACCCGTACCTGTGCTTTGCCGCTCTGCTGATGGCGGGTCTTGACGGTATCAAGAACAAGATCCACCCAGGCGAAGCGATGGACAAAAACCTGTACGACCTGCCGCCGGAAGAAGCGAAAGAGATCCCGCAGGTTGCTGGTTCTCTGGAAGAAGCCCTCAACGAGCTGGATCTGGACCGCGAGTTCCTGAAAGCGGGTGGCGTCTTTACCGATGAAGCTATCGATGCCTACATCGCCCTGCGCCGCGAAGAAAACGACCGCGTACGCATGACGCCGCACCCGGTAGAGTTTGAGCTGTATTACAGCGTTTAATCGTTTTAAGTTGCCGTGGAAACTTTTGCCTGCTCCGGCAGGTTTAAGACTGATGTCGACCCTCATCGCCGCCATTCGGCGTGAAGGTTGTCAGCAATCTGTAGCCCATCATCTGATGGGCTTTTTTCTCCGCCAACAACCTGATCCTTCGCGCTTTTTCTGCGTAAAAGCTATAATGCACCAAAATGGTGCAGACTGTCAGGAGACTGCTGTATGGCAACAGGCACGCCGCCCGATGCTGGGCAGATCCTCAATTCGCTTATCAACAGCATCTTGCTGGTCGACGATGAGCTGGCGGTACACTACGCCAACCCGGCTGCTCAACAATTGCTCGCTCAAAGCTCACGCAAACTGTTTGGTACGCCGCTTCCTGAACTCCTGAGCTACTTCTCCTTAAATCTTGAACTCATGCGCGAGAGTTTAGAGGCGGGACAAGGTTTTACGGATAACGAAGTGACGCTGGTGATTGACGGGCGTTCGCATATTCTTTCCGTCACCGCGCAGCGTATGCCGGACGGCCAGATTTTACTGGAGATGGCCCCGATGGATAATCAGCGCCGTCTGAGCCAGGAGCAGCTTCAGCACGCTCAGCAGGTCGCCGCACGCGATCTGGTACGTGGGCTGGCCCATGAGATAAAAAACCCGCTCGGCGGCTTACGCGGCGCGGCGCAACTGTTGAGTAAAGCCCTGCCTGACCCGGCGCTGTTGGAATACACCAAAGTGATCATTGAGCAGGCCGACAGGCTGCGTAACCTGGTCGACCGGTTGTTAGGTCCACAGATGCCAGGCACCCATGTCACGGAGAGTATTCATAAGGTGGCGGAGCGTGTGGTAGCGCTGGTGTCGATGGAGCTACCGGATAACGTCACGTTGATCCGCGATTACGACCCCAGCCTGCCGGAGTTGCCGCACGACCCGGAGCAGATCGAACAGGTGCTGTTGAATATTGTTCGCAACGCATTACAGGCGCTGGGACCGGAGGGCGGGGAGATCGTGCTGCGCACCCGTACCGCCTTCCAGCTTACGCTGCACGGGGAGCGCTACCGTCTTGCGGCGCGTATTGACGTGGAAGACAACGGGCCGGGGATCCCTTCCCATTTACAGGACACGTTGTTTTATCCGATGGTCAGCGGTCGCGAAGGCGGCACCGGGCTGGGCTTATCCATCGCCCGCAATTTGATCGATCAACATTCCGGCAAAATTGAATTTACCAGTTGGCCAGGGCACACCGAGTTTTCGGTTTATCTGCCTATCAGGAAATAAGGTGACGTTTATGCAACGAGGAATAGTCTGGGTAGTCGATGACGATAGTTCCATCCGTTGGGTGCTTGAACGTGCTCTCGCTGGGGCGGGTCTGAGTTGCACCACATTTGAAAACGGTAACGATGTACTGAACGCACTGGCGAGTAAAACGCCGGACGTATTGTTGTCCGACATTCGGATGCCTGGCATGGACGGGCTGGCGTTGTTAAAGCAGATCAAGCAGCGCCATCCAATGCTTCCGGTCATCATAATGACCGCGCATTCTGATCTGGATGCCGCCGTCAGCGCCTATCAGCAGGGCGCGTTTGATTACCTGCCAAAACCGTTTGATATCGACGAGGCCGTCGCGCTGGTTGAGCGCGCCATCAGCCATTATCAGGAACAGCAGCAGCCGCGCAATATTCAGATCAACGGCCCCACCACAGATATCATCGGCGAAGCGCCCGCCATGCAGGACGTGTTCCGCATTATCGGGCGGCTGTCCCGTTCTTCTATCAGCGTGCTGATTAATGGTGAGTCCGGGACCGGTAAAGAACTGGTCGCCCACGCGCTGCATCGCCATAGCCCACGGGCGAAAGCGCCGTTTATCGCGCTGAACATGGCGGCGATCCCAAAGGACCTGATTGAATCCGAGCTGTTTGGTCATGAAAAAGGGGCGTTCACCGGCGCGAACACCATTCGTCAGGGTCGCTTTGAGCAGGCCGATGGCGGTACGCTATTTCTTGATGAGATCGGCGATATGCCGCTGGATGTGCAGACACGCTTGCTGCGCGTGCTGGCTGACGGTCAGTTTTACCGCGTAGGCGGCTATGCGCCGGTGAAGGTGGATGTGCGAATTATCGCCGCCACGCACCAGAACCTCGAACAGCGGGTACAGGAAGGCAAATTTCGTGAAGACCTGTTCCACCGTTTGAACGTGATACGCGTTCATTTGCCGCCGCTGCGCGAACGGCGGGAGGACATTCCACGACTCGCCCGCCACTTCCTTCAGGTCGCGGCGCGTGAACTTGGCGTTGAAGCTAAACTGCTGCACCCGGAAACCGAAGCCGCGCTGACGCGTCTGGCGTGGCCGGGCAACGTTCGACAACTGGAAAATACCTGCCGTTGGTTAACGGTGATGGCGGCCGGTCAGGAGGTGTTGATCCAGGACCTGCCAGGCGAGCTGTTTGAAGCGACAGTGCCGGACAGCCCTTCCCACATGCAGCCAGACAGTTGGGCGACCCTGCTGGCGCAGTGGGCGGATCGGGCGCTGCGTTCCGGTCATCAAAACCTGCTGTCTGAAGCGCAGCCGGAAATGGAGCGCACCCTGTTGACAACAGCGTTACGCCACACCCAGGGGCATAAGCAGGAAGCCGCGCGACTGCTCGGCTGGGGTCGAAATACCCTGACGCGGAAGTTAAAAGAGCTGGGAATGGAGTAGGCGTCGGCGCGCGCGTGTAAAGATTAATAATTGAGCGCAAATTGCCGTTATTTTGCGCTTTACTGTTCCGATGAGTTGAGTATGATCGTGCCCGGCAAACGGGGGACATATTATGCTGGAATCGATTATAAATCTGCTATCAAGCGGAGCGGTCGACAGCCATACGCCACAAACTGCGGTCGCCGCAGTACTGTGCGCGGCGCTGGTTGGGCTGTTCAGCTAACGGAGTGCCGGATAACGCTTACGCTTATCCGGCCAACTCTTTACTGTTCGGCTTAAATCACCCGCGAGAATTGCTGCATCCGCGCTTTCTGACGTAGATAAGCATCGAAGCACATGCAAATGTTGCGAATCAGCAAACGGCCTTTCGCTGTCACCTGAATCCCTTTCGCATTCACATCCACCAGCCCATCTTTCGCCAACGGCGCCAGCAGTTTCAGATCTTCCGCGAAGTAGTCGGCGACATTGAGATCCCATTGCTGTTCAACGGCAGAATAGTCGAGACGGAAATTGCAAATCAGCGACTTGATGACATCACGACGAATACAGTCGTCACGCGTCAGGGCTATGCCGCGCCACAGCGCATTTCCCTGTTCATCCACGTGCTGATAATAGTGCTTAAGCTCTTTCTGGTTCTGCGCATAGCAGTCACCAATCATACTGATGGCGGAAACGCCCATCCCCAACAGGTCAGTATCGCCCTGGGTGGTGTAGCCCTGGAAATTACGATGCAAAACGCCTTCACGCTGGGCAATCGCCAGCTCATCGTCCGGACGGGCAAAGTGATCCATGCCAATGAACTGATAGCCGCTCTCTGTCAGCGAGGCGATGGTCTGCTGGAGAATATCCAGCTTCTGCTGAGCACTCGGCAGATCCGCGTCTTTAATCTTACGCTGGGCGGCAAACAGCGTCGGCAGATGCGCGTAGTTAAAGACGCTCAGCCGATCCGGATTCAGTTCCGCCACCCGCTTCAGAGTAAAAGCGAAGCTTTCCGGCGTTTGTTTCGGCAAACCATAAATCAGGTCAATATTGGTGGAGGTAAAACCGATTTCACGGGCATGGTGAAGCAGCGCAAAGATAAACTCTTCGTCCTGTTCGCGGTTGACCAGACGCTGCACCTCTTTATTGAAGTCCTGCACCCCCATGCTCAGACGGTTAAAGCCTTCCGCACGTAAATGATCGAGCACATCCAGTTCAATTTCGCGCGGATCAACTTCGATCGAGATTTCCGCATCGGCGTTGAAATGGAAATTATCGCGCAGCAGAGTCATTAAGCGGCTGATTTGCGCTTTATTCAGATAGGTTGGCGTACCGCCGCCCCAGTGCAGCTGGCTAACCTGCCGACCAGCAAACAAGGGCGCGCGGTGCAGAATTTCCTGTTCCAGGGCATCCAGATACTGATCGGCTTTGTGCTGCTGGCGGGTGACAATCTTATTGCAACCGCAGAAGTAACAGAGTTTGTGGCAAAACGGAATGTGGACGTACAGCGAGAGCGGACGCTCAGGATAACGCGCAACGGCCTGCAAGAATGCCTGCTCATCAAACGCTTCAGAAAACTCGAGCGCGGTCGGGTACGAGGTATATCGTGGCCCGGAATAGTTATATTTCTGGATCAGGGCCAGATCCCAGTCTATTTGTTGTTCAGACATGCTCACTCCTTCCGATGGCGTCTCTGGCGGGTACGGCGTACCGGCCTCACTCCACTGCGAGTGATAAGCCGGTTGCGCAGCCACTTTTGTCGCCGCGACAACCGTTGTAGTTTAACGAATAACCACACCAGATAACATATAACCGGAAGGGTTATAAGCAGGACGGGAAGGCCCACGGTGTAAACCGTCAGTTACCCCCGCGAAGCAGGCGCATCATATCTTCCTGCTGCTCGTCTTCTTCCTCTTCTTCGTCATCATCGTAGGAGAGGCCCAGCTTCTGCATCAGTTCGTCGATGCGATCCAGTTTGGCATCCACCCAGCTCTGATCTTCGGCGCTCAGGGTTTCGCCAGCTTCCAGACGTTCTAACAGCGCATCCAGGCGCTCATCCGTTTCCAGTAAATCCAACTCAGCCTGCGGTGAAAGCATAGGTTTCTCGCTCTTCGGTTTGTGCTGTTTGGTGACTTTTTCCGTCACGCCCAATGGAATGGGGGTTTTACTGCCAATACGTGGATCTTTTGCTTTTTTCTGGTTTTTTGCGCCCGTCGCCGCGTCGCCACCCGTCGCACGACTACCCGCCGCGTGACCACGGTGTTTTTTCTGGCGCTTGCGGTCGCGAGCTTCCTGATTCAGCTCTTCGCGGGTTTTACGGCGCGCCTTTGCAGGCCCTTTGCCGCGTGGTGTAGATGTGGATTTCATAGTGATTCGTCTTTGGCTGTTTTATTCAGTATACATTTGCGCCGGAATCTAGCAGAAATAAAGAAAAAAGGCGACAGATTGCTCTGTCGCCTTTTAACCTGACTCACAACCCTTAACGGGTTCTACATTCCGTGTCGGCTCTCAACGCACCCTGTTTTTCCTTCAGCCTGGAACGTTCCGTGTCTTTTCCATTTCCGTAATCTCAACGTCTCCGGACGTCTGTCTTCCTGACAATCCTGTGTCTTCGCCTCCTGGCGCTCCTGACCCTCATCCTGAGTCGTTTATCCTTCCAGCGTCCTCGCTATAAGTAATACTCTACTCTTTTGACGAAAACAGACAAGCCATCGGGCGTGTAATACAGACATTTTCAGATTATTACACAACGTTAATAGATTGATTTAGTTAATTTAATTGATTTTCAGCCCTGCAATTATGCCTAAATTTCGTATAAGAATTGTCGGCAATGTCTCACAAAGCACAGGGTTTTTGCTTACAGACGTCGTGCGCCGAAAAATCCGTCTTTTGCTGCCGTTCAGGTATAATCGCCGCAAAGCTTTGACTGACGGAGACGACCGCTTTGATTAACTTGAATTATCAACAGACGCATTTTGTGATGAGTGCGCCTGATATTCGCCATTTGCCTTCCGACACCGGAATTGAAGTGGCTTTTGCTGGCCGTTCTAACGCAGGCAAATCCAGTGCGCTGAATACGCTGACCAATCAAAAAAGCCTGGCGCGGACCTCAAAAACGCCTGGCCGTACCCAGCTTATTAACCTGTTTGAAGTGGTCGACGGCAAACGCCTCGTTGACCTGCCTGGCTATGGCTACGCCGAAGTACCAGAGGAAATGAAGCGTAAATGGCAGCGCGCGCTGGGTGAGTATCTTGAAAAACGTCAGAGCCTGCAGGGTCTGGTTGTGCTAATGGACATTCGCCATCCGCTGAAAGATCTCGATCAGCAAATGATTCAATGGGCGGTTGAAAGCAATATCCAGGTACTGGTTCTGCTGACCAAAGCGGACAAACTGGCAAGCGGCGCGCGTAAGGCACAGTTAAATAAAGTACGCGAAGCAGTGCTGGCTTTTAATGGCGATGTACAGGTTGAAGCGTTTTCGTCGCTGAAGAAACAGGGCGTGGATAAGTTGCGGCAGAAACTGGACAGTTGGTTTAGCGATTTGGCGCCGGTAGAAGACGTACAGGACGAAGCGTAAGTTTCGTCATGCCGGATAGCGGCGTGAATGCCTTATCCGGCCTACGGACTCATCTTTACAGCAGAAAGAACGCAATAAAAAACGCCCCAGTCAGAAACTGACTGGGGCGGCTAAAATATTCAGCCAAATCCGATTACGTGAAGTAAAAGGTCTGAAAGATAGAACATCTTACCTCTGTACCCTACGCGAATAACTTTACTCTTTTTTAAGCAGCTCAGAAAGCACTTTTTGTAATTTTTTTTCATTCTTTACATAAGGAATTCCAATGCTCATCACAAAATGCTTCCGCTTATGTTGCTTACTTACGAAAAAGGTGAGTTATTCCGCGTCCTCTTAGTGCGCCTGATCCCAGTTTTCACCGCTACCGACTTCCACCAGCAACGGTACGTCAATGCGCGTACAGTTTTCCATCAATTGGTGGATCTGCTTCGACACGGCATCCAGGTCGTCTTTATGCACTTCGAACACCAGTTCATCGTGCACCTGCATGATCATGCGAACGCGCGGCTGCTCGCTTTCCAGCCAGGCATCAACGGCAATCATCGCACGCTTGATGATATCGGCGGCGGTGCCCTGCATCGGGGCGTTGATCGCCGCACGCTCAGCACCTGCGCGGCGCGCGCCGTTGCTGGACTTAATATCCGGCAGATAGAGACGGCGGCCCTCCAGCGTTTCAACGTAGCCCTGCTCTTTCGCCTGGGCACGCGTACGCTCCATATACTCCAGAACGCCAGGATAACGCTCGAAGTAGAGATCCATATACTTCTGCGCTTCCTTGCGCGGAATGTTGAGCTGGCGCGCCAGACCAAAGGCGCTCATGCCGTAGATCAGGCCAAAGTTGATCGCTTTCGCGCTGCGACGCTGTTCATTCGTCACGGTGTCCAGCGGCAGGCCAAACACTTCCGCCGCGGTGGCGCGGTGGATATCTTTGCCTTCTGCAAACGCGGTCAGCAGCCCTTTGTCACGCGACAGATGCGCCATAATGCGCAGTTCAATCTGCGAATAGTCGGCAGACACAATAACGTAGTCCTTCGGCGGGATGAACGCCTGACGAATACGACGTCCTTCTTCGTTACGTACCGGAATATTTTGCAGGTTCGGGTCGGTGGACGATAAACGCCCGGTTGCGGTGACGGCCTGATGATACGACGTATGTACGCGCCCGGTTTTCGGGTTAATCATTAACGGCAGTTTGTCAGTGTAGGTCGATTTCAGCTTCGCCAGGCCACGATACTCCAGTATCACCTTCGGCAGTGGGTAATCCAGCGCCAGCTCTTCCAGCACCTCTTCCGACGTTGACGGCGCGCCTCCTGGGGTTTTCTTCAACGGCTTGATCCCCTGTTTTTCAAACAGGATGGTTTGCAGTTGTTTGGTTGAAGAAAGATTAAACGCTTCTCCTGCGATGTCGTGCGCTTTCTGCTCCAGCTCCGCCAGACGCAGCGTAATCTCTTCTGAATGCTTATGCAGGACCGCCGGGTCGATCATCACACCGTTGCGCTCAACGCGGGAAAGCACCGGCACCAGCGGCATTTCGATGTTTTCAAAAACGTTCAGCGGTCCTTTATGCTGCTGAAGTTCTGGCCACATTTTCAGATGCAGTTGTAACGTGACGTCCGCATCTTCTGCCGCGTAGCGCCCCGCCTCTTCCAGGGCAATCTGGTTAAAGGTCAGCTGATTTTTGCCTTTGCCAGCAATCTCTTCGAAGGTGATGGTTTTGTGTTTCAGCCAGCGATCGGAGAGACTGTCCATATCGTGACGTCCGGCCACGCTGTTCAAGATGTAGGACTCCAGCATGGTATCAAAGGCAATGCCGCGCAGTTCGATGCCATAGTTCGCCAGAATGCCGCGATCGTATTTCAGGTTTTGCCCAACCTTGCGGACATTTTCGTCTTCCAGCAGCGGCTTGAGCAGTTCCAGCGCGCGGTCACGGGCGATCTGATCCGGCGCATCCAGATAATCATGCGCAACCGGAACATACGCCGCCACGCCGGGTTCAATAGCAAACGACAGTCCCACCAGGTTGGCGGTGAGGTTATCAAGGCTGTCCGTTTCAGTATCAAAAGCGAACACTGGCGCTTTTTTCAACTTCGCGATCCACGTTTTCAGCGTCGCTTCATCAAGGATGGTGACGTAGTTGTCATAAGAGAGCGCGGCGGCAGGCACGTCAGCGGCTTCATCAATCACAATCGTCTCTTGCGGTTTAGCCGCAGGCTTCGCGCCCTTCGCTTGCAGCCATTTTCCAGCCTCGACATCGGCGGTCCAGCGTTTGAACTCGTATTTGCGGAACAGGCCCAGCAGCTCATCGGCAATCGGCTGCTGTACAGCCAGTTGTTCACAGGTCAGTTCCAGTTCGACGTCGGTTTTAATGGTTGCCAGCTGGTAAGAGAGATAAGCAACTTCTTTATTTTGCTCAAGTTTACCCGCCATCGTTTTCGCCCCGCGGAAGGTCAGTCCAGCGATTTTCTCCGGCTCGGCATAGAGAGTATCAAGTCCTCCCAGCCCCTGGAGCAGCGCCTGGGCGGTCTTCTCGCCGACCCCCGGTACGCCCGGAATGTTGTCCGAGGAATCGCCCATCAGCGCCAGAAAGTCGATGATAAGCTCTGGCGGTACGCCATATTTATTGACCACTTCCTCCGGGCCCAGAATCGTGTTGGTCATGGTGTTGATCAGCGTAATATTGGGCGTAACCAGCTGCGCCATATCTTTATCACCGGTGCTGATCAGCACCGGACGGCCCACCTTCTCGGCCTCGCGCGCGAGGGTGCCGATCACATCGTCCGCTTCCACGCCCGATACAGCCAATAATGGCAGGCCCATCGCTTTCACCATCGCGTGCAGCGGCTCGATTTGCGCACGCAGGTCATCCGGCATCGGTGGGCGATGCGATTTGTAATGCTCGAATAACTCGTCACGGAAGGTTTTGCCTTTAGCATCAAACACCACTGCGGCATGCGTTGGCTGATACTGCATGATCAGGCTGCGCAGCATGTTGAGGACGCCATACATCGCGCCTGTCGGCTCCCCCGCGCTGTTGGTCAGCGGCGGGAACGCATGGTATGCGCGATAAAGATAAGAGGAGCCATCTACAAGGATAAGTGGGTTTTCTGGGATCTGAACCATAATGTCCGTGCCTGTTTATCAGATTATGGGTAAAGGATGCCACAGACGGGATGAAAACATCAGTTTTTCGCCGCATTTGTAGGAATTCTTTTGTCGATCTTCGGGATCGCTCGCAACATTATCTGTGGATAACTTTGTGCATAATTAGTTTTCTTCGATTTAATTTCAAATGCATATTTTTGCGATAACTCATTTTACATATTATTTTCAATAAGTTATAAATTTAACCAGGAATTTTCCTCACCTTTTCAGTGAAATATGAAATGTGGATAGATAAGCCGTCTTTTTTGAATCAGCGAAGAACCGTCATTTGGATCGTTTTCTGATAAAATCAGCCACCTTGCGCATTTAAGCGCACTGTTTATGGCTAATCCTTTGAATACATTATTGATGACGAGATTGCTCGCTTCGCTGACGTTATTGCTGAGCATCGTACTGACCATTTTAGTCACTATTATCTGCTCTGTGCCGATCATCGTTGCCGGGATCGTAAAGCTTCTGCTCCCCGTCCCCAGCGTTTGGCGCAGGGTCTCCCTGTTTTGTAATTTTATGATGTACTGCTGGTGCGAAGGGCTGGCGCTGCTGCTACATCTAAATCCCTGGCTGAAATGGGATGTGGAAGGTCTGGAAGGGCTGAGCAAGAAAAACTGGTATCTGCTGGTTTGTAATCACCATAGCTGGGCAGATATCGTGGTACTTTGCGTACTCTTTCGTAAACACATTCCCATGAATAAGTACTTTCTCAAGCAGCAGTTAGCATGGGTACCTTTTATTGGCCTCGCCTGCTGGGCACTGGATATGCCGTTTATGAAGCGCTATTCGCGCGCTTATTTGCTGCGCCACCCGGAGCGGCGCGGTAAAGACGTGGAAACGACCCGCCGCTCGTGCGAGAAATTTCGTGCGCATCCGACAACCATCGTAAATTTTGTCGAAGGTTCCCGCTTTACTGAAGAAAAGCGCCAGCAAACCCGTTCACCGTATAAGAATCTGCTGGCGCCTAAAGCCGCGGGGATCGCAATGGCGCTAAACGTGCTGGGCGCCCAGTTCGACAAATTGCTTAATGTCACATTGTGCTACCCGGACAATGACCAGACGCCCTTCTACGACATGTTGAGAGGTAAGCTGACGCGCATTGTGGTTCGCGTGGATATGCAGCCCGTTACCCGGCAACTGCACGGGGACTACGTTAACGATAAAGACTTTAAGCGCCATTTCCAGCGCTGGCTGAATACGCTGTGGAGTGAAAAAGACGCCCAAATAGAGGCAATAAAAGCTGAAAATAATAAAGCCGGTCAGTGACCGGCTTTATTATTATTTTTTGCTGACCAGATATTTCACGGTATCTGCGTACTGCTGTACAAAGATATCCATGCTGCTGGTGTCCATCCCCTGCGGATTCACCTGATATTTGCCGTTAACAAACATCGCCGGAACGCCACTCAGTTCCAGGTCGGCCGCCGCTTTTTCCTGCTGTGCGACCAGTGATTTCACCACAAAGCTGTTCCACGCCGCGTCGTAGTCTTCACCCTTAACGCCAGCATCAACGAACACTTTACGAATATCCGCTACGCTTTGTACTGTCTGGTTTTTCTGTACCGCTTCGAACATCGGCACGGTTACTTTATCTTCCACACCCAGCGCCATCGCTACGGCCCACGCCTGGGTCAGATCTTTACCCAACGGGCCGAGGAATTCGACGTGGTATTTGGTCATTTTGACGCCTTCCGGCAGTTTTTTCTTCACGTTATCAGAAACATGAAGCACTTCTTCGAACTGGTAGCAGTGTGGGCAATAAAAAGAGAAGAATTCCAGCACCTGCGGTTCACCGGCAACGGGCTTTTCCAGTGTGGAGTACTGCTTGCCATCCTGGAATTGCGCTGCCGATGCGCTAAAAGCTAAAACCATACCAGCCAGCGCCAGCCAAATCTTTTTCATGATTGCGTCTCCGATTAATACATAGGTGTTAATTGTAATGGGGGTTCGTGCAGGATTTTAGTCTGCTCGATGAACGTCGCGGTCTGACGCTGCCAGTAATCTTCCCCAGTTAACCACGGGAAATTCTTAGGAAAGGCAGGATCGTCCCAACGACGCATCAGCCAGGCCAGATAATAAACTAAACGCATCGCGCGTAAAGGCTCTATTAGCCCGATTTCAGCCGGATTAAATTCACTAAATTCTTCATACGCTTCGATAATCGCTTCCAGCTGCATGCGCTGTTCCGCTTTGTCTCCATTCAGAAGCATCCAGAGATCCTGTATAGCCGGACCATTACGGGAATCATCTAAATCCACAAACAGAGGCCCATCGCGCCAGAGAATGTTCCCGGCATGACAGTCGCCATGCAGTCGCAGAATGTCAAACGATGTATGCCAGCGATCCGTCACCGCTGCGATCAGCGCATCGGTCGCTTTCAGGAAGGCCGCTTTCTGTCCGGAGGGAATAAGTACGGCATGCTCAAACAGTTTGCGCGGTTCAGTGAGGTATTCTTCCAGACCGATGGTGGGGCGGAACGTAAAAGGCTGACGACGTCCGGTACGGTGCATACGCCCAAGATAGCGGCCAACTGACTCCATCTGATCGATATTATCCGCTTCAAACTGTCGGCCGCCTACGCTCGGGAAGATGGCGAAGTGGAATCCCTGATGATGCAACAGCGTCTGGCCATCAAAGGCCAGCGGTGCGGCCACCGGGACATCATCATTCACCAGTTCCTGCGCAAAATGATGCTCTTCCAGGATCTGTCCAACGGACCAGCGCTCAGGGCGATAGAATTTCACAACAAAACGCTGGCGATCTTCATCCTGAAACTGATAGACGCGGTTTTCGTAGCTGTTCAGCGGGGTCAGTCCGGAATCCACCCGGATCCCCTGTTCAAACAGCGCATCCATGATGGTATCCGGGTGTAATGTCTGGAAAGTAAAAGCGTTATCGTTCATCCCATCATCCGGAAAATGCTTTGAATGATTCAGGATATCATTTCGTGACGGTTTCGGTTGCGCCGCTTACAAGCTTTTACTCTTTAATTACGCCGCGTGCGCGCAGCAGCGCCGTTTTGAAATCTTCCTCGTAGTCTTTCTGAATCCCGGGAATAACGGCGTCTTTCGCAGAGTCGCGCATTTTCAGGTGATAGATCAGAATGTCGTCAGTTAAATCCGCCAGCTCGCCGTCAAAACCTGACTCTTTGGCCAGTTTCTGCAAAAATTGCAGCAGGTTCAGGTCTGGCTCCTTTTGCCAGGCAGGCTGGAGGAGTTCAATAACTTCATTCAGACGTTTACATTTCATGGTAGTGCTCCTTACTCTTGAGACAGACACGTTAGCAGGGTCAATCCCACAATAAAAGAGGCGATATCAGTGAATGAGGATAGTGCAATAACAGGGGTTGTGCTGGCGGGCGGAAAAGCCAGGCGAATGGGCGGAACAGATAAGGGGTTACTTGAACTGCAAGGGAAGCCGCTGTGGAAACACGTTGCCGATACGCTCTTATCGCAACTGGATAGTGTGATGGTGAACGCAAACCGCCATCTTGATCGCTATCGCGCCGGTGGGCTGAAGGTTATCACCGATTCACTGGAGGATTACCCTGGTCCGCTCGCCGGTATGCTTTCCGTTTTTCAGCAGGCGGAAGGCGACTGGTTTCTGTTTTGCCCGTGCGACACGCCGTTTATTCCTGATGATTTGGTCGCCCGCTTGCGACATCAGCGACACAATGCGCCAGTGGTATGGGTTCACGATGGCGAGCGGGATCATCCTACCATCGCGCTGGTAAACCGCTCGGTTCAGCCATTTTTGCAGCAGTATTTGTGCTCTGGTGAGCGCCGGGTAATGGTTTTTATGCGCCAGGCAGGCGGACATGCCGTTGATTTCAGCGATTGCAAAGAAGCTTTCGTAAACGTGAATACACTTGAGGAACTTGCCAGATGGCAGGACAAACCATAATCCCTTTACTGGCGATAGCTGCATGGAGTGGAACCGGAAAAACCACGCTGTTAAAAAAGCTGATTCCAGCGCTTTGCGCCAGCGGCGTCCGTCCGGGTTTGATCAAGCACACCCATCATAATATGGACGTGGATAAGCCAGGTAAAGACAGTTATGAACTGCGTAAAGCAGGAGCCATGCAAACCCTGGTCGCCAGCCAGCAGCGTTGGGCTCTGATGACTGAAACGCCGGAAGAAGCAGAGTTGGATTTAGCGTATCTGGCAAATCAGATGGATGCTTCTAAGCTGGACCTGGTGCTGGTAGAAGGGTTCAAGCATGAAACAGTGGCGAAGATCCTATTATTCCGCCAGGAATGCGGCCACGGGATGGATGAACTGGCTGTAGACGAGCATGTCATTGCGATTGCCAGTGATGTGCCGCTTGACGTGAGCGTACCCGTTCTGGATATAAATGATATACCGCAGATCGCCACCTTTGTTTTGGACTGGCTGAAGGGGAATTCCTCGCCGTCGCCCGAATAAAGCAAAGCCGCCATCCCGTGCCGGATGGCGCTGCGCTGAGATGGCCTGTGCCAGAAACGCAAAAAGCCCATCCGTCAGGATGGGC
>NZ_LNHZ01000063.1:0-8444 GCF_001463265.1 Citrobacter sp. 50677481 | reverse complement strand
GGAGCAAAAAGGTGGTTTATACTTCCTATACCCCTGGATGGACGAACAAGCCATTAAGCAGTGGCATTGCCTGGTCCACCATGGCCGCCGAGGGAGAGGTTTCCACTACAGTGACACCGCCATTGAGACGGCCCTGATGCTAAAAGGCTTGTTCAAGTTGCCGCTGCGGGCGCTAGAAGGCTTCATTAACTCGTTGTTCCAACTGATGGCGGTGCCTTTGCAGTCGCCGGACTATAGCTGTATCAGCAAGCGCGCCAAGACCGTCGACATCAAGTACCGCCTCCCCAGCCAAGGCCCGGTGGCTCACTTGGTCATTGATGCCACCGGCCTCAAGGTCTATGGCGAAGGCGAATGGAAAATTCGCAAACACGGCAAGGAGAAGCGACGAGTGTGGCGCAAGCTCCACTTGGCGGTGGATGCCACAACCCATGCGGTCATCGCTGCCGAAGTCAGCCTGGAGACGGTGGCGGATAACGAGGTGTTACCGACGTTGCTCAACCCCTTACGACGCAAGATAAAACAGGTCAGCGCCGATGGTGCGTATGACACCAAGGCCTGTCATGCGCTACTGAAGAAAAAGGGGGCGAAAGCCACCATACCGCCGAGAAAAAATGCGGCACCGTGGGAGGAAGGCCATCCCCGCAACGAGGCGGTGACGGCGCTCAAGGCCGGTGAACTGAAGCAATGGAAGAAAGACTCCGGCTATCACCAGCGCTCGATAGCCGAGACCGCCATGTACCGGTTCAAGCAACTCATCGGGCCAACGCTGAGCCTGCGGAACTACAACGCCCAGGTGGGCGAAATCCTGGCTGGCGTGAAGGTGATGAACAAGCTGATAGGGCTTGGTATGCCTGTTCGCCAGCCAGTGAATTGAGTGGTATCAACGGGTTGGGGAACGGCCATCCAGCGACGGATTTGGTCAACAACGCCGATAACACCTCGAAATCGGAGTTTATATGGCTTCGTGGGGGAGTTATGTGTTTGAGCTTTGTCGCATTAACGCGAATCAGGGGTTGACGGCAGAAATGGACTGGAATTACACTTCTTAGAGTCGGCGTTGCCGGAAAATTCTGATTGGATTAGTTGTTCGGGGTGCGAAAACAGTCGTAGTTCGGGGGAAAAACCGAATTTTGACCCGAAACCGCAAAAAACCCGAAATGACAGTTCCTATCAAATACTTAACTTGTAGGTTCTTTCAAATGGATAAGAATGATGTTGTTAAGAAGATACTTGAATCAAAAAAGTACGAAAACCTTGATTCAGATATTGTTGAAAAGGTTGTTTCCATTTCTGAGAAGAAATATAAATTAAAGGAAGTTGAGAATTATTCTAAAAAGAAATTGCATCAAATATGGGGGTCTTACTATTCTGCCTATCCTAATTGGGATAAATTATTAAAAAAGTACAATCAGGGGCAGTTATCAATAGAAGATTTACTAAAGATTCATTCTTCGACGAATGAAAGAGTCGCAACATTAAATGACTTTTACACTTATGTATTTGGAAATATCAAACATGTCTCATCTATTTTAGATTTTGGTTGTGGCTTCAATCCATTAGCTTTATACCAATGGAATGAAAATGAAAAAATAATATATCATGCATACGATATTGATAGAGCTGAGATAGCTTTTTTGAGTAGCATTATTGGGAAGTTAAAGACGACGATAAAGTATAGGTTTTTGAATAAAGAGAGTGATGTCTACAAAGGTACTTATGATGTAGTATTCCTTTTAAAGATGCTTCCTGTGCTAAAACAGCAAGATGTAAATATCTTGGATTTCCTACAGCTTTTTCATACTCAAAACTTTGTAATATCTTTTCCAATAAAGTCTTTATCTGGAAAGGAGAAGGGAATGGAAGAGAATTACCAGCTATGGTTTGAATCTTTTACAAAAGGTTGGATAAAAATCCTTGATTCGAAGGTTATAGGGAATGAGTTAGTATATATTACTAGTGGATTTCAGAAATAACTCCGCCTCCAAGGCACTCATTTTCTTGGAAAAGTACTAAACTCTGTCCAACGGCTGGAGCCCATTGTGGTGCAGAAAATTCAAATATATATCCATTTTCATTCTGGGTTACTTTTACTGGTGTATCCTGACTTCTATAACGGATAGATGCTGTATAGTTATTATTAAGTAATGAAGTTTCGTTTATCAAGTGCAATTCTGAAACACTTACTATGTTTTTCCAAAGTTTTGGATTATCTTTTCCTTGGACAACATAGAGGATATTTTGAGGAAAAGATAGGTTTCAACTACAGTTTAGAAGGTTAAAAACAAATGCATGCATGGCTCAAAAGCAATCTAGGGAAGGTGCGAATAAGCGGGGAAATTCTTCTCGGCTGACTCAGTCATTTCATTTTTTCCTGTTTGAGCCGTTTTTTCTCCCGTAAATGCACTGTATACCGATATGGGCAGGGCGAAGCGCTAAAGTACAACAATCTTATTGTTAGCTATTGTCTTGGCGTTCCAGAAAATCTTTAAACTCAATAGTATAAAGCCGTAACAGCACCATGGTTAACGCAAAAATAATTGGCCCATAAATCAAACCAATTAAACCAAAGAGTTGCAAACCACCTGAGGTATCCCCAGAAATTCTGTAGTTAAAATAAAATGTTAGTTGATTGGGGAACATTCATGGCGGTTCCTGATCTGATCATTCGCCAAAACTCCCACACCGCGGATGCTCACCATGAATGTAAAAGCTATGCTCGCTGATTTCCTCACCTTTGTCACGCCAAAATCAATGCATAAAGCCCGATTTTCGGTTTTGCTAGATGCGGTAACCGCCCTGGCAAAGGATGCGTGTTGCACCGTTACTGCGATTGGCCGGGCGATGCCTGGCTCTTCAGATAAGGTCAGTATCAAACGGGCAGATCGTCTACTCAATAATCCTAACCTGCAACGAGAGCTGCCATTGATTTATGCTGCGCTGACGGCTTCTATTGTTGGCCATAAAACTAAGCCGATGATTTTGGTTGACTGGAGCAATGCCGATACTGCCAAGCGACACTTTATCCTGCGTGCCAGCATTGCCGCTGACGGTAGAGCGTTGACTCTGCTACAGAAGATTGCCGCCGCAGAAGATTATACCTGCCCACACCTACACGGGGCGTTTTTAAAGCAGCTTAAAGCCATGCTACCCAAGGACTGTAAGCCCGTAATTGTCACTGACGCGGGGTTTAAAGTTCCATGGCTGAAACAAGTGCGTAAGCTGGGATGGCATTATGTAGCTAGAGTTCGAGGCAATGTGAAGCTTAAATTGGCAGAGCAGGACAAGTTTATCAGTGTTAATCAGCTTTATCGGCAAGCGAAGAAGGATCCAAAAAGTGTAGGAAAAATCATGCTTGCCCAAACACAACACTATGAAACGCAGGCCGTCCTGGTTGGCAAAGGTTATAAGCTATTGAAACGCGATAAAAATAAGACGTATAAGGAACCATGGTTGTTGGTGTCATCCTTAGCTGACTGCCATGGGTATGCGGATAAAATTGCTAAGTGCTACAGTAGCCGAATGCAAATTGAAGAAAGCTTCCGTGATCAGAAAAGTCACCGCTATGGCCTGGGTAGCGATTTGCATGGTACCAAGAAGAAATCTCGCTTAGAGATACTGCTACTACTGGCCGCATTGGTTAATTGGTTTCATTACCTGCTAGGTAGCGCAGCGGAGAAAGCGGGTTTGCACCTGCGTTATCAAGCTAACACCGTTAAAAATAGGCGGGTATTGGCCCTGAATTTCCTTGGGATATTACTTTGCAAAGAACCCAAACAGCGAATACGCAGGCAATATTATCAGCAGGGACTTAAACAAATACTACAGTGGGTGGTTCAGTGGGACTGGGCAGTAATCAAACAGGCTGATAGCTGATTGTATGAATGGAAATTTTGTGGGGATCCCTCAGGTTGTCTAGACTTCTTTTAACAGTAAAGTTATCATAAAACTGAATTTTATTTTTTAGGTAAGTTTATGCATTCTATCCGCATTCGTTAAGACACAACTATTTGCATAGTGACACTATTTTATAATGGTGGGCTTTTGTTGTGTCTTTAAGAATATATGCGGATATATAAAGTAAAAGTATGCTTAATTTATAAGTATGCTTTTAGTGCATAGTTTCCAGTTATAACTTAATTGACTAGCTATTTGTCCACCCTGTGGATGAATAGCTTTTTTTTTGGGAGGACACTGTGATGCTAGCTTTTGTTTTCACCTAAATCCTGTTTGCTGCATAAAAAATTTCAAGAGCTAAACAGGAGTAAATAAAAATGAGTTTAATTATTAAAGCGAGAAACATACGCTTGGATTATGCTGGGCGTGATGTTTTGGATATTGATGAATTGGAAATTCACTCTTATGACCGTATTGGTCTTGTGGGTGATAACGGAGCAGGAAAGAGTAGTTTACTCAAAGTACTTAATGGCGAAATTGTTTTAGCCGAAGCGACATTACAGCGTTTTGGTGATTTTGCACATATCAGCCAACTGGGCGGAATCGAAATAGAAACGGTCGAAGACCGGGCAATGTTATCTCGCCTTGGTGTTTCCAATGTACAAAACGACACAATGAGTGGCGGAGAGGAAACTCGTGCAAAAATTGCTGCCGCATTTTCCCAACAAGTACATGGCATTCTAGCGGATGAACCAACCAGCCACCTTGATCTCAATGGAATAGATCTACTTATTGGTCAACTTAAAGCATTTGATGGAGCATTACTTGTTATCAGTCATGACCGATATTTTCTTGATATGGTTGTAGACAAGATATGGGAGTTAAAAGACGGTAAAATTACGGAATATTGGGGTGGTTACTCGGATTACTTGCGTCAAAAAGAAGAAGAGCGACAACACCAAGCCGTAGAATATGAGCTGATGATGAAGGAACGGGAGCGATTAGAATCTGCTGTGCAAGAAAAACGCCAGCAAGCTAATCGATTAGACAATAAGAAAAAAGGAGAAAAATCCAAAAACTCTACCGAAAGTGCTGGACGACTTGGGCATGCAAAAATGACTGGCACCAAGCAAAGAAAACTGTATCAGGCAGCTAAGAGTATGGAAAAGCGTTTGGCTGCATTAGAAGATATTCAAGCACCAGAGCATTTGCGTTCTATTCGTTTTCGTCAAAGTTCAGCCCTAGAACTGCACAATAAGTTCCCGATTACGGCAGATGGTCTGAGCTTAAAATTTGGTAGCCGTACTATCTTTGATGACGCTAACTTTATAATACCGCTTGGCGCTAAAGTCGCTATAACTGGATCGAATGGAACAGGGAAAACGTCCTTGTTAAAAATGATATCAGAACGTGCTGATGGATTAACCATATCTCCAAAAGCTGAAATTGGCTACTTTACACAAACAGGATATAAATTTAACACGCATAAATCTGTGCTCTCCTTTATGCAGGAAGAGTGCGAGTACACAGTTGCGGAAATTCGTGCAGTATTGGCTTCAATGGGGATCGGAGCGAATGATATTCAAAAAAACTTATCCGACTTATCGGGAGGTGAAATCATCAAACTGCTTTTATCCAAAATGCTTTTAGGAAAATATAATATTTTGCTTATGGATGAACCAGGAAACTATCTTGACCTAAAAAGTATTGCCGCATTAGAAACAATGATGAAGTCCTATGCAGGAACTATTATCTTCGTATCTCATGACAAGCAATTGGTCGATAATATTGCTGACATTATCTACGAGATCAAAGACCACAAAATCATCAAGACTTTTGAGAGAGATTGTTAATGATAGCCAATCTAATCCGAACATTAATTATTGAACTCTTTAAAGGAAATTAAAAATGACAATTCAAGATATTCAATCACTTGCTGAAGCACACGGCTTGTTGCTTACGGACAAAATGAATTTCAATGAAATGGGCATTGATTTTAAGGTCGTTTTTGCTCTTGATACAAAGGGGCAACAATGGTTGCTGCGTATTCCTCGTCGTGATGGCATGAGGGAACAAATCAAGAAAGAAAAACGCATTTTAGAATTGGTAAAAAAACATCTTTCTGTAGAGGTTCCTGATTGGAGAATTTCATCTACAGAATTAGTGGCTTATCCCATACTTAAAGATAATCCTGTTTTAAATTTGGATGCTGAAACCTATGAAATAATTTGGAATATGGACAAAGATAGCCCGAAATACATAACATCTTTGGCAAAAACCTTATTTGAAATCCATAGTATTCCTGAAAAAGAAGTTCGGGAAAATGATTTGAAAATTATGAAACCTTCAGATTTAAGACCTGAAATAGCAAACAATTTGCAGTTAGTAAAATCTGAAATTGGTATAAGTGAGCAATTGGAAACCCGCTACAGAAAATGGTTGGATAATGATGTTCTATGGGCAGATTTCACCCAATTTATACATGGCGATTTATATGCTGGGCATGTACTAGCTTCAAAGGATGGAGCTGTTTCAGGCGTTATTGATTGGTCAACAGCCCATATAGATGACCCAGCGATTGATTTTGCTGGGCATGTAACTTTGTTTGGAGAAGAAAGCCTCAAAACTCTAATCATCGAGTATGAAAAACTAGGGGGTAAAGTTTGGAATAAACTATATGAACAGACTTTAGAAAGAGCAGCGGCCTCTCCTTTGATGTATGGTTTATTTGCCTTAGAAACTCAAAATGAAAGCCTTATCGTTGGAGCAAAAGCTCAGTTGGGAGTTATATAATTTAAAAATATGATTGCTGAGAACTGCCTTGTTTTGAAACTTGGTTGGCTTTAATTAGTTTTTAGTATTCTTTATAGAAAATGCCTCGATCAAGGGGCATTTCTAACAATCATTTAACATAAAATTTCTTATACGAAATGCTTGATATTTCTCTTTAAATATCATTATATTAACGTAAGCCGTTCTGGAGTATAGGGCACCAGAACGGCTTTTTATTGATTATTCATGTTCCACGATCACTAATTGAGCGATGTTCCACGGTTTTATTCAGTTTTAATAAACATCATCCGGTTTTTTGAGGAGTCATTATTTCAAGTGCTTGCACTGAAATTGGCTCTTCAAAAAACTGGAGTCTTGGCTAACCATATGGAAGGAAAAAGCGGCTTAGGAAGCCTCTCTTCTTCTGTTCTGGTTCAACATGCTCCGGGATAGGAATACGCTTATTGTCTTGCTGAGGAGTAGTCAATTCGTCATAGTTCGTTGCTAGTTCCGACCGAGGATCCGTTGCTATATCCTGTTTAAAGCTCTGATCGGTAAAGGTAGTCATATTGGCTTTTGGTGCTTCTAGTAAGCGCTGCATAGCTTCAATCTGTTCTTGATAAAACGATTCACGTTCTAAAGATTGATTTTCTCTCTGTATTGCCTGATTTAATTGTTTTTCCAGTATGTCAACTTGACGTTTTAGTAAGTCAACTTCTGTCAAGTTTTGACTGTTAATTGATTGACTTTGATTGACTGTATCCTCTTTTTTTTGTGGTTCCCCAAAAACTCTTAGGGCCTCTGAAAAGTCAATTAATCCATCAGATCCTTTAGATAAATTTCCTTTGTTTATATGTGCATATATGGCTTGTCTTGAATATCCATAAAGCTTAGCTAACTCTGAAACTGACAGTTTTTTCATTATGTAAACCAGTTTTCAACTTGTGTTAATACCTGACTGTTAACTTAACAATTTCAATTAACAATGTCATTGAAATCCTAATTTTCTGAGTAAAGGAAGTAATTCCTTAAATTTCTCTGCATCTTGCAGCATGGCAGCTATACGTACAGCAAACTGCTGATAGCTTTCTGTGCCTTGTGAATATTTACTCATCTCAGGAAGCTCTGAGAGCTTGTTGGCGAATAGATGGCGTTGTTTATCTGTTATTTTTGAAAAGAGGTCTAATGTATTCGGATCTCTTTTAGATTCGACTGAATGCGTGGCTGATTTTTTCTGTTTAAAGCTAAATGAAAAACCAGTAATAGATCTACCTGTTTTATGCTGTTCAACTTTGACAATAATATCGGTATGTTCATTTACTTGTTTTAATGCAATGTCTAAAACATATTTTTTAAAATCATACATTCGTTTGTATTCAGTCTCGAGTACACCTATTTTTTGTCTAAAATCATACATAGTTATGAGAGGCGTTTTTCCAGTACTACGCCATGCAATCAATATTTCATATAAACGAACAGCATAAGCACTTGTTAAATTACTTATTTGTTGTATTTCATACTTTGTAAATTGTTCTTCTAACCTAGTAATTAAAGGCACAATAGCAGGGGCAAAAATAAGTCTAACGACAGCTTCATTATCAATATAAGCCACCTCGCTCACCCATCTTGATTTGTGATTAATAGTGTTACCTTTTTCACTAAGACTCTGATAACTGAATTGTCTTGCAAACAAGTCATCGCAAGCATCTTTTAACGCCTGATAAGCCGTATTTCGATGTACACGGCACTGTTGCAAATAGTCGGTGGTGATAAACTTA
>NZ_LNHZ01000062.1:0-247 GCF_001463265.1 Citrobacter sp. 50677481 | reverse complement strand
GCAATATGCAAAAAAAAGCCCGTACTTTCGTACGGGCTCTTTCTTAAATATGGCGGTGAGGGGGGGATTGACTCGCTTCGCTCGCCCTGCGGGCAGCCCGTTCGCTGCGCGTCCGGTCTGTCCAACGGGCTGCGCCCGTTGTCGACCCCGGTCGGGGGTTCTCATCCCCCCGGAGTGTGCAATATGCAAAAAAAAGCCCGTACTTTCGTACGGGCTCTTTCTTAAATATGGCGGTGAGTGGGGGATT